>CAMYMR010000013.1:0-80188 GCA_947259285.1 uncultured Woeseiaceae bacterium
CATCAAGGTCGGCATGGTCGGAATCAATGTGCCGCTACCGGTACCCGTGGCCTACCACAGTTTCGGCGGCTGGAAGCGCTCACTGTTCGGCGACCTGTATGCCTACGGACCCGACAGCGTGCGTTTTTATACGCGTCGCAAGACCATCACGCAGCGCTGGCCCTCGGGCGGCGTACGGGAGAAAGCGCAGTTTTCCTTCCCGGGTCGCCAATAACGTTTTCTGCGATACAATCGCGGTCCCGTCCGTTGCGGAGACCGTCATGAAGAAACTGGTCCTGTTAGTTGTGCTCCTCGGATCGCTGGCATCGGCCGACGAAGCCGCGAGTCCTTTTGCAGCCGTTGAAGTCGCGCCCGGCATCTACCAGCTGGGCAACACCAACGAAGGCTTTGCGCTTAACGTGCCCGAAGACTTTGTCGGCGGCGGCGTCGGGCTGCTCGTCGGCGACGAATACGTCGTACTCATCGACGACGTCATGGAGCCAACGGCACCGGCGCTTCTCGCCAAGGTAGAGGAAATAGCCGGCCGACCAGTGGATTTCGTGATCAACACGCATGCCCATGGCGACCATGTCGGTGGCAACGTCTACGTAAGCAATAGCGGCGCCATTATTGTGTCGCATGACAAGCTGCGGTCTCGCATGGAAGCAGACCCCAAGTTAAATACGGGACCAGGCGCACTGCCGGTAATTACCTTCTCCGATGAGATGACGTTTCACGTCAACGGCGAGGAAGCCCACGTCTTTCACGTCGCGAATGCCCACACCGACGGTGACGCAGTAATCCACTTCCGGAATGCCAACGTAATCGCAGCGGGGGATATCAGTTTCCGCGGACTGTTCCCGTTTATCGATCTCGACAGCGGCGGCTCGGTTGCTGGCTACAAGGCGGCAATGCAGAGACTCATCGATATCTCTGACGACGAGACGAAATTTATTACCGGTCACGGACCGGTTGGCACTCGCGCGGATATCGAGACGGATCTGGCCATGCTCAGCGATGCGGAAGCGCGCGTAAAGGCACTTCTCGACAAAGGCATGGGCGAAGAGGAAATAGTAGCCGCAAACCCTCTGGCGGAGTACAACGACGAGTACAGCTGGTTCTTCATCACGACAGAACGAATGACCCGTACCCTTATCCGATCACTCACGACGGACTGAAAAAACCATGGATAACAGCGTAGCCGCCCGATTTGTCAACGAACTTTGGGACTCGTCGATCATTCCGGACTCCTTCGATCCGGACTGGGAGGCGCATGGCCATATGGAAGAAGCGGTCGCAATGCTCGAGAAATGGAGCAAGCAGCAGCCGATCAAGGGTATGACGGTAGAGATCGTTCGCCTCGAGGGACGCACGCCAATATTGTTCATCGATATCCCGGGACAGTCCGACGACGTCGTCCTGTTATACGGTCACTATGACAAACAGCCGGAGTTCAGCGGCTGGGACGACGATCTCGATCCCTGGACGCCGGTCATCAAGGACGGCAAGCTTTACGGGCGCGGCGGTGCCGACGACGGCTACGCAACCTTTGGCTCGCTGACCGCGATTCGGGCACTGCAGGAACAGGGCATTCCGCATGCGCATTGCGTGGTGCTGATCGAAGGCTGTGAAGAAAGCGGCAGTTTCGACCTGCCCTATTACATGGACCTTCTCGGCGATCGCATCGGCTCGCCGGACCTTGTGGTCTGCCTCGATGCCGAATGCGGCAACTACGATCAGCTCTGGTGCACGACATCACTTCGCGGCAACCTGACCGGCACATTGCGCGTCGACGTTTTGACCGAGGGCGTGCATTCCGGCACTGCCAGCGGCGTCGTGCCATCGAGCTTCCGCATCGCGCGTCAGCTCATCAGCCGCATCGAAGATGAGAAGAACGGCCAGATACTCCTTGACGGCCTGCATGTCGATATCCCCGAGCAACGCCTGGAGCAGGCGCGGCTTGCCGCTGAAACGCTGCAGCAGTCGGTCTACGAGAAATTTCCCTGGGCCATCGATAATCCCTCGCCGGGCGAACCGCACGATGAGTTACTGCTGGACAATACGTGGCGACCGACACTGGCTGTCACCGGTGCCGAAGGAATGCCGGCGCTGATCGATGCGGGCAATGTCCTGCTACCCTTCACCACCTTGAAACTTTCGTTCCGGCTGCCGCCGACCTGCAATGCAGGCGAGACCGCAACGATCGTGAAAACGGCGCTCGAGGCAGATCCACCGCCGCTCGCGAAGGTATCTTTCGAGATCGAATCGAAGATGGCCGGCTGGAACGCGCCTGCCGTCGCCGACTGGCTTGAAGCGTCGATGCACAAAGCGTCGAATGCCTTCTTCGGCAAGCCGTCGATGTACATGGGTACGGGCGGCACCATCCCATTCATGGGGATGCTCGGCGAACGCTTTCCGGAGGCTCAGTTCCTGATAACGGGCTTGCTTGGGCCGAAGTCAAACGCGCATGGACCCAATGAATTCCTGCACATCGAAACCGGCAAACGATTAACGGCCTGTGTATCGCAGGTTCTGGAGGATCACTACAAGCACCGGGCGTAAGCTGCCATTATCCGGACCTCTTGTAGGTCAGCGCGGTAATCTGCTCGGATATCAGGCCAATCAGGAACATGATGACCGCGGCGCTGATGATCAGCATGCTCATGTTTGTAAAGCGGCCGACCGTGACGTACGTGTAGACGTAGTAACCGACTCCGGTCATGAAAAACAGCGCGCTGATTGGCAGAAAGATCTTGAGCGGCGAGTAAAGCGTGGCCACTTTGAAAATGATCGCCATGAAACGAACGCCGTCGTGAATCGGCCGTATGTGACTTTTGCCAACGCGCTTTGCCGCCTTGATCGGCACGTAACAGACGGGATACCCCGATCGAAAAAAAGCCATCGTTATTGTCGTCGGATAGGAAAAACCGTTCGGCAGCAAATACAGGAATTCCTTGAACAGACTGGCCCGAGCGGCCCTGAATCCGGACGTCAGGTCCGGAATACGGCGTCCCGTCAATAAGGACGCGATGCCGTTATAGACGCCGTTTGCGAACAGCCGCCCCATGTTGGCGTGCGAGCCGGTATCTCGTGCACCGACAGCCATGTGGTAACCCTGGTCGAGCTTCTCCAGCAACGATGCAAGCTCGGTCGGATCATGCTGGCCATCGCCGTCCATCAGAGCGATGATATCTCCCGTGGCCGTTCTCGCTCCGGTCTTTACGGCCGCGCCGTTGCCAAGACTCTCGGGGTGCTGCACGACAAAAGCGCTGGCGCCCCTTGCGACGTCGACGGTGTCGTCAGTTGAACCATCATCAACGACAATAATCTCCGCATCCGGAAAGGATGCTCTTGCCGTCGTGACGACGGTCCCGATTGTGGCCGCTTCGTTCTTGGCGGGAATGACGATCGATAAAGACATGATATTCGTTTCCGGATTAGAGGCTGGCCACCACCTTCTGGCACTTGCTCACGAAGCAAACATTATCATGATGCCGGCCGCGACGGCGGAACCGATCACACCGGCTACATTGGGTCCCATGGCATGCATCAGGAGAATGTTGTGCGGGTTGGCATCGAGGCCCACCTTGTTTGCCACCCGCGCCGCCATCGGAACCGCAGACACGCCGGCCGCGCCGATCAAAGGATTGATTGGCTGGGTGGATATCTTGTTCAGCAGCTTACCCATGATTACGCCACTTGCGGTACCGATTGCAAAGGCGACCATGCCGAGCACGAGTATGCCCAGCGTGCTCGGCACGAGGAACTGCTCCGCGCTCAGCTTTGAACCCACGGCTAAGCCTAAGAATATGGTGACAATGTTGATGAGCGCATTCTGTGTCGTGTTGGAAAGCCGCTCGACGACGCCGCACTCACGCATCAGGTTGCCGAAACACAGCATGCCGAGCAGCGGCGCCGCGGACGGCAAAAGAAGCGCGACCAGCAGCAACAAGAGTAAAGGAAAAATAATCCGCTCCGCCGTCGATACTTCACGCAGCTGTACCATTTCAATCTTGCGTTCTGACTCAGTCGTCAGCAATTTCATGATGGGAGGCTGAATCAGCGGCACCAACGCCATGTACGAATAGGCGGCAACGGCGATTGCGCCCAGCAAGTTGGGAGCAAGCTGTCCCGCAACGTAGATTGCCGTCGGTCCGTCTGCGCCGCCGATGATGCCAATGGCGGCTGCTTCACGCAGCGAAAAGTCCATGACGCCCAACTGGGTAAGGCCCAACGCACCCAGCAATGTGGCGAATATACCGAACTGCGCAGCAGCGCCGAGGAACAGCGTTCGTGGATTGGCAAGCAGCGGTCCGAAGTCCGTCAACGCACCGACACCCATGAAGATGATCAGCGGAAACGCCCCGGTCTCGATGCCAACAATGTAAGACAGGTGCAACAGTCCGTCGCCCGTAGCGATCTCGACGCCGGGAATATTGCTCAGCAGGCCGCCGAAACCGATGGTGACCAGGAGCAGCGGCTCGAACCTGCGGACTATGCCTAAGTAAAGCAGCAGCAAACAAACGCCGAGCATAACGAGTTGCCCAGCCCCGATCTGATAAAGACCTGAACCGGTCCAGATTTGCTCAACGAGTTCCAAGGATCAGCCTGCCGTCAACCGATCGCGACGAGGTCGTCGCCAACTTTGACGGCATCGCCCTCGCGCACGAATACGTCAGTTACGGTCCCGGCTCGCGGCGCAACGACCGCCGTCTCCATTTTCATGGCCTCGACGACCAGCAGCGGATCCCCCTGGCTGACGGTCGTGCCCGGCGCGACGTGTACTTTAAAAATGTTGCCGGCGAGCACCGCTTTTACCGCCTCTCCGGACACTGTCGGTGCGGCGGCTTTGGCGGGCGCGGGGCTGACGTCCGCAAGCTGACCACTCTCTGCCACTTCGACCGTGAATTGCTTGCCGTTGACTCGTACCGAGTAAACGCCGGAACCCGTCGAGCTCGCAGACACTGGTGCGGCGGGTGTCTCCGGCTCTGCGTCGGGAGCCGGCTCGAATGCACTCGGGTCGTCTCGATTCTCGAGAAATTTCAGGCCGATTTGCGGAAACAGCGCATAGGTCAGGACATCGTCGACAACGTCGTCGGCCAGTCGGATATCCTTCTCTTTGGCCAGGCGCATGAGTTCGTCCGTCTGGTGTTCCAGTTCCGGGTCCAACAGATCGGCCGGCCTGCAGGTTACCGGATCGGCGCCTTCAAGCACCTTCGCCTGCAAGGACTTGTCCACCTCCGTCGGCGTTACGCCGTATTCACCTTTCAATATGCCGGCGGTTTCCTTGGTGATGTTGGCGTAACGCGAGCCGGACAGGACATTGATGACCGCCTGCGTTCCGACGATCTGCGATGTAGGCGTGACCAGCGGTAACATGCCGAGGTCCTTACGCACGCGCGGTATTTCTTCGAGCACGTCGTCGAGCTTATCCCCGGCATTCTGCTCGCGAAGCTGGTTTTCGAGGTTGGTCAGCATGCCGCCGGGCACCTGAGCGACCAGAATACGTGAGTCAACGCCTTTGAGCGCGCCCTCGAATTTGGCGTATTTCTTTCGGACCTCACGAAAGTACGCCGCGATTTCCTCGATCAGGACAATGTCGAGACCCGTGTCTCTGTCGGTCCCCTCGAGTATTGCCACCAGCGACTCGGTCGGCGAGTGACCGTACGTCATGCTCATTGACGACACCGACGTATCGATATTATCGATCCCCGCCTCGGCCGCTTTGACGCAGGTCGCGGTTGATAGTCCGGTCGTCGCGTGACACTGCATGTGAATGGGAATGTCGACCGCCTCCTTCAGGCGACTCACAAGCTCGAACGCAACGTAAGGACGCAGCAGTCCGGCCATGTCTTTGATGCAGATGGAGTGCGCGCCCATGTCCTCGATGCGCCGGCCCATATCGACCCAGAGATCGACCGTGTGGACCTCGCTTACGGTATACGACATCGTTCCCTGCGCGTGTTTGCCGACTGCCAACGTCGCTTTGACAGCCGTTTCGAGGTTTCGGAGATCATTCAGCGCATCGAATATGCGAAAAACATCGACACCGTTGACAGCACAGCGTTCGACAAACTTCTCGACGAGGTCATCTGCGTAGTGCCGATAGCCGAGAATGTTCTGGCCGCGAAACAACATTTGCTGCGGCGTATTCGGCATCGCGGCTTTCAGACGTCGAATGCGCTCCCAGGGGTCTTCGCCGAGATAACGAATACAGGCATCGAACGTCGCTCCGCCCCAGGATTCCAGTGACCAGAAGCCTACCCGGTCGAGCTTCTCGGCGATCGGCAGCATGTCGTCGATGCGCATGCGTGTCGCCAACAGGCTCTGATGACCGTCTCGCAGCACCAGTTCGGTTATTCCGAGGGGGTTCTTATTACTCATCGACTACCGTTCTCGGGATCTTAAGGTTGGGGCTTTCGATGTTGACTTATCGCCGCCGTTATCGCGGCGATTTCCTCGTCGCTGGCGCCCGCTGCATCAGCCGGCGGCGGCAAGAAGTGTTGAACAACGCGCGCCATCAGCGACATTCCGGCGACCAGCAGCGTCAGGAAAACAAACACGGTGCCCATCCCGACGAGCATAAGCATAATTCCCTGGTCGAGCAGTGATGGCGGCATTGAAATCCTGGCGCGCGGTTGCGAAACGCCGATTATACTGAATCCAGTGGCCCAACATAGCATTGCTGACGACGGGCGATCGCGGAAACGACGACAGGTCGGCCGAACATGCGTTCAAGGTTTTTTGAGCTATGCGTGATCGACTTCCGCTCACGCTGTGGTGTCGGGACTTAGAAGATCGGCTTTGCCACGCCAAAATACGCCACCGTTGCGATAACAACCCAGTTGACGTATCCGAGCCCACGTCCGAGTGCCAGCTGCACATTGACCCTGGCCTCCGCCTCCGGGTTCGGCCCTGCAACCAGCGTGCGGAACGAGTCGGCCAGCTTACGCATGTTGATCCGCAGCGTAAGCCCGATGATCAGCGCAACTCCGTACAGGGAAACTTTGGCGGCATACCATGGCGCCGTAAACGGCCAGCCCGTGACGATCGAATAGATGCCGAAAATCAATAACAATGCGATCACCACGTAACGAAACGACTCATCGATTCTCGTGAGTTTTGCGCCCAGATCGGTATCGCTATTGAAGAAAGCGCCGAACGTGATCGACAGCCAGCCTGCGACAAGAACCCACATGCCGACGATCCAGGGACCCTGCAGCGGCTGCACGTTGAGCAAAGCGCCCATATGCAGCCCAATAGGCAGCAGCAGAATAATACTTGCGCGCGGCAGGATATCGATCCGGTAGGCCGTCTCCATATGGCGCTGACGTTCTTCGGGAGTCAGTTTTGTGTCCGCAGTGGGCCGCAACGCATTAAATGCTCCCCATTCACCGCCTAGCCAGTAGGCCATGGCGATAATATGCACCCACTTCAGAAACAGGTAAGTCGTCATTCAATATTCTCCGATTCCGCCACCGGGAAAACGTTCGACCGTTGGCTCCTGACCCGACTCCCGCGAGGCTCCGTCGGCGCAGGTCCAGCCGTTCCGGCTCCTTCGGATAACCTAGATCCCCCTGGATCGCACCATGATATAAAAAACTTCCCTTTACGGGTATCACAGTCGCTGAAACGATCGGGCTACACGGACCTGGCGACCCGCCGGGCTATCGTCGCGACATCATTACAGCTGTCGTGACTGCAGACTCGATTTACCGTTTCGCCCAGAGTGAACATTTCGATTTTAAGTGCAGAAAGCTCACTCATGCTCTCGTCAATCACTCTCTGCAGTGACTACAAGCCTATAAATGTAATAGCGCCGCCGCAGGCGGCGACCGATGCGCCGGCGACGGCGTGCTCCCAGCGACCCAGCGAAGGTAGTTTCAGCTTGCTCAGTCCCGCGCTTGTCAATGCGACTGCGGCGACCATGGTCATCAGCGTCACCAGACCGAATACCATCGCAACGGCGACAACCAGCCAGCCGCTCTGCTGCGCCGCCGGGTACATAAAGAGTGGAATCAAGGCTTCGCACGGACCAAGCACGAAGATGATGAAGATCGCCCAGGGCGTTATCGACGTTCGTGATCGCTCATCATGGACGTGCAGATGGTCTCGGTGGTGGTCGTGCTCATGTACGTGCACCACATCGTCATGCGCGTGAGCGTGCGTATGCCGGTGCGTCCGCCCAGCCTGGCGCAATCCCCAGGCGAAATACATCAGGCCGAACGCCAGCAACGCCCATCCCGCAACGTCGCCTCGCAATCCCTCGATCGACTCGAGCGAGAGCAGCTGGGCGCCGAGCATCAGGCCCACGGCACCGATGATGACCGAACTCAGCACGTGCCCAATACCGCAAAGGACGGTTACTCTGAGTGTCTTGGGCAGGCTCCAGCCTCGCGCCTTGCCCATCGCCGTGAAAACGACGTAATGATCGGGGCCCAGGATCGTGTGCAGGAACGCGATCGACGCGGCGGTCAGCAGCAGAATCTGGGACTCGTTCATTATGACAGGTTAGCGCGGACCCTCGTCCGGGCGCGATAGGTATTTACCTTTAGCGTCGCTCATTGCGTCCCGGTCAGGCAAAATCGGGCTATGAGTCAATTCCGTCAAATACGGTATGTCCTGGTCGTATCGGCGGCGCTGTTGCTGGCGGCGTGCGCGACGGTCCCTCGCACCCAGGTCGTCGCCGTCGACGATAGCAGGGAGTGCGTCGTGCTGCTGCACGGGCTGAATCGAAGCTGGCGCGCCATGCGCGCGATGGCTGACGCCCTGCAGCTTGCCGGCTTCACGACCGCGAACGTCGACTACCCCTCGCAGGCGGGCCCTATCGAGGAAATCGCGCCGCTCGCGGTCGGCACCGGTCTCACGGAATGCCGCGCCACCGGCGCCAAACGTATCCACTTCGTCACGCACTCGATCGGCGGCATATTGTTGCGCTATCAGCACGATCGCGAACCCATACCGGACCTGGGTCGGGTGGTCATGCTTGGCCCGCCGAATCAGGGCAGCGAGGTCGTCGACATCGCGCAGGACTGGCCCGGGATGACGCTGTTCAGCGGATCAGCCGGACTGCAGCTGGGCACCGGCGAAGGCAGCATTCCGTCGCGCCTGGGTCCCGTCGACTTCGAACTGGGTGTCATCGCCGGCACCGGCACGATCAACCCGTGGATGTCGGCCATGTTGCCCGATGAAGATGACGGCAAGGTCACGGTCGTCGCAACCCAGGTTGACGGCATGGACGACTTTCTCATCGTCGGCCGCTCGCATCGTTTCATAACGACTGGCGACATCGTGTTTCGCAATACAGCGTCCTTCCTCAAGACGGGTGAGTTCGTCGATACCGATTAAGGCTGCAAACCGCGCCTGCGTCAGGCCGGCCGTTGTCGATCAGTTGGCGTCCGCCTGCTGCTGATCGCCGCTGCCCACGCCATACCAGTCGATGCCCCGCGTAAGGTACATGACGAGCGCGAGCACGAACCACAGACCGACGGATCCGGCGAGCAGTGCAACGTTTTCCGCCTTGAGCGTCAGGTAAAGGAACGCGTAGAGCGCGAGCAGCACGGCAACCATCATCATCGCGCGTGACCGGCCGCGCAGGATCGCGGCGCTGTACCCGGCGATCAGCGCTGTCGATGCCGACCCGCTGAGGGCATAGGCGGCGTCAAATCCCAGGTGCTCGGACAGCGACAGCAGCAGCAAGTAGAACAACGTGTTCGCGAGACCCACCTGCAGGTACTGCAGGGGATGAAGCCTGAGATTGCAGACGACCTCCATTAGAAAATAGGCGATGAAGGTCAAACCGATGATCAGCACAGCGTACTTGGTCGAACGCTCGATGACCTGGTACAGGCCGACCGGCTGAATGAAACGCGCGCCAAAGGCCCCCCGACCGATGCTGGGTGTCTGCTCATGCCGTTCGATCCAGGCCGACGGCAGCTCGCGTCCGATTCGGGTCGAGGTCCAGCTTGCGTCAAAGCCGTCTTCACGGACTTCGCGATGCGCGGGAAGCCGGCGGCCGGTGAAGCTCGGTGAGTTCCAGTCTCCCGACATCGTAACGGCCGCGTGGTCCGCCAGCGGCAAGAACGAGAGTGAGCCAGATCCATTCAGGTTCAGCAAAAAATCGAACTCGAGTTCGCCGTCCGCAGGCGGCTTATCAAACTGCTGACCAAGCGACATGCGAAGCTCAGACGGAAGTCCGTCGATGCCTTCGCTGCTGGCGGTGAACTCCACTTCGGCGCCATTTGCGACAAGCCGGGGTATCTCGCTGATCGCCATGGGGTCGCTGATACCCAGATACACCTCGGCGCCTGACCACAGGATCTGTTCGTCCGCAATACCCAGCGCATCGACCGCGGTGAAATCGAATTGCACGCTGGCCGTGACCGCAGCGTTGAATACGGGAACCTTATGCATGCCGCGATAGCGTTCCTCAATGACGACGTCGGCATGGGCCCGCAGTTCTTTCGCCAGCAGATAGACGACTTTTTCGTCGGCGTAGGACAGACCATAGACCGTCGTGTTTTCAACGCGGTAGGGCAGCTTCAGGACGGGGCCGGAGACCGTCTGCTCTCCACCCCAGCTGTTCTGTATACCCGCGACGGCGATGGACTCGTTGTCCTGGCGATCGAATACGATACTCTTGATCATCTGAAGCGGAATCAACAAAGCGAGGGTCAGGATGGCAATGATCGTTGCTTTGACGGACGCGGAACGGCTGGCGGTGTTTATCGGAATTCTCACCTTACTCTCCCTGGGTGTCAGGGAGATATAAGCAGCAAATCCTGTCACTGTCGTGATGGGATTGTGGCCAAAAATGGCAAACCATCAGATCTGTGCGAATACCTGGCTGATGCAGGCTAGCGCGGATCCTGATTGACTACCTGATCCCTTTACGCCGGCTAGTGGTCAGTTCGCCGACAGCCTCGCTCAATGCATCGAACAGCGCAACCTGCAGTGCCCGGTCACTGTCGGCACTGGCGTCGGCCCAGGCACTGTGTATGGCAATAACGATATTGGCCGCAGGATCGATGTAGATTCCCTGGCCGAATATCCCGGACGCTCGATATGCGCGGCCTCCGCTGAGCCACCATAAATAGCCGTAGCCGTCATAACCCGTCGACGGCGTCACCGATTCTCTCATCCAGCCGTCGGGCAACACCTTGGTACCATCCCGTAGACGACCGTTGTGCAGTGCAAACAATCCGATGCGCGCGAAGTCCCTGAGCGTCGCGTTCAGGCTGCTGCCGCCGAATTCGCCGCCACCCGGCTCACTCAACACCCAGTACGCGTCGTGCTCCATGCCAAACGGCTGCCAGATTTTCTCGCTGAGGTAGATCGACAGGTTGTTTCCTATTGCCGATCGCAACAGCGTACCGACGAGATTGGTCTCAGCGGTGTTGTAGTTGAACACACGTCCCGGTTCGGAAGTACGTGGCTTGTTCCTCAGGTACTCATAGACACTCAGCGTGTCCCAAGGCGCGGTGTTGATGTCGGATTCCGGGTCTGCGTAGTCTTCGTCCCACTCGACGCCTGAGGACATCTGCAGAAGATTGCGTATCGTTGATTCGTCATACGAGGAGTTCTTCAAACGCGGCAAATAGTCCGTGACAGGCTCATCGACGCTTGTTATATAGCCGTCCTGTATCGCGGCGCCGACCAGCAGCGACGTTACCGATTTTGCCACCGAGTAGGAAATCCAGCGGGTGCCCGGTCCGTTGCCAAGCTCGTATCGCTCGTAGACGACCGTGCCATCCTTGACGACGACCAGTCCCGCGACATTCTGTTGTACAACGTAGTCGTCCACGCTCAACCGATCGTTATCCGTGATGATCTGGACGTGCCCGAGATCCTTATAGCGTTCCGGTAATGGATACGGATTATCTCCGGCCGCAACCTTGCGCGCCGGGCTCAGCTTTTCCATGTTTCGGAAGCCCGATACCTGCTGCTGCGGCGTCCAGAACAGTTGTTTGTCCGGCTCGCCGAAGTACTGCGCATCGTCAACCGGGTCGATGAACGGCGCATCGGCCAGGGCGGGCCAGGACATTCCGATCAGCAAGCTCAGCGCTAATGCTGCAATCGTCTTATTCATTGTGAACCACTGTTCAGGCATCGCGTCGAGATTAACATGCCCTCAAACCTCAATAATCATCAAGGCCAAGTGCGCGCGCAATACTCGCCTCCGTTATCGGATGGTAGGCAGCGCGTGCTTGCTCAAAGAATTCTCGTGCTCTGTACAGGTCAGAGCCGTTTTGCGCCAGCGCTGCGTAAATCGGCGTTATCAATCGTCCCCGGCCGTAGCGATTCAGATACTGTCGCAGCGGCTCGTAAGCCGCTTCGTATCGGCGCCTGGCGACCTGGATGAACCAGGCACGCCCGATCTCGGCATTTCGCGTATCGCTGAGCCCGAGCAGCGCGTCCAGCTCGGCAAGTCGCTGTTGCGAAAGATCCGCCGTCAGGCTGTTGATGAAGTGCACCGTCGCCTGCGGGCTCCAGCTGTCGATCGGTATCTCGGCGACATCGACCTTCTCATCGGCCCAGGCTGCGGCCATCGCTTGTGCCGCATCGAGCGTCGCTGAACTCGGCACCGGCACGGTCTCCGGCAAGCCGGGCTGATACAGCCACTGCTCCACCTCTGCGCGGCTGACTCTGCTCGGTTCGGATTGCAGCAACTTGTCTTCGAGATAGTCCAGGAAACGCTCGGTCGTGATCGTCTGAAACGCGAATGCGTCGAAGTACGAAGAAATGAACGCATCGAAGGCATCACGACCGTAGGCGTTTTCGAGGTACTGCAGGAACAGCTGGCCTTTGCTGTAGTGAATCGTGCCCTGGAAATCGTCGGGATCACCGCTGTCAAGACGCGGCGCCAGCGCCTGCATTTCCGGCGGCACCTCGTCGAGGTCCAGCAACAGTTCCTGGTACGACAAAACGCGCTCTTCGTCCGCACGATCCTTGTCGTAAATGACTTCCATGAGTCGCGATTCGAGGTAGCTGGTCATTCCCTCGTTTAGCCATTGATCGCGCCAGGTGGCGTTGGTGACCAGGTTGCCGGACCACGAATGTGCGAGCTCGTGCGCGACAACGCCGACAAGACTGCGGTCGCCGGCAAGCAGGCTCGGCGTTATGAAAGACAGCCGCGGGTTTTCCATGCCACCGTAGGGAAAGCTCGGTGGCAGTACGAGCAGATCGTACCGGCCCCACTGGTACGGGCCGAACAGCCCCTCGGCCTGTTCGAGCATCTCCTGCGTGTCCGCGAATTCGAAGACTGATGCCTCGAGCAGTTCCGGTTCTGCGTAAACACCGGTTTGCTCACCCAGCGGCGCGAAAAAGATGTTGCCAACCGCGATAGCCAGCAAATAAGACGGAATCGGCTGCGGCATTTCGAACCTGTATTCGCCGCGTCGTGCGGTGAGCGGATCATTGTTGGCGCTCATGACCGCCAGCAATTCGGGTGGCGTCCGGATGATTGCCTCATAGGTCATACGCACCGCCGGGGTGTCCTGCAATGGCACCCAGCTGCGCGCATGTATTGCCTGAGATTGCGAGAACATCAGCGGATATTTGGCACCGGCGGTCAGCTTTGCCGGCAGCCACTGCAGCGCCGTCGAGTCCGGGTTGGTGGCGTACTGCAGCTTGAGCCTGAATACCGTTGCCGAATCGGAATCCTCCGGTACGCTGACGATTAACGGCGATCCCCCGATGGCATCCGTTTCTCCAAAGCGAAAGTCCGCCGCCAGAGAGCGGCCATCGGCCAGCAAAACGCGGACGTCAGTGACATCGAGGTCACGAGTGTCGAGAATTATCTCCGTCGCATCGGAATCGATCCTGCGCATGCGATGTATCGCGCTGCCCCGCAGTTCCTCCTCGTCGAAGTCTACGGTCAGGTCCAACGCCAGATGCTCCGTCACAAACTGCTCGGTATTGGCGAAGGAAAAATAGTCGTGCGCAGGATCATAGACAGCCATCTCCGGTGCCTGCTCGGCGCAGGCGGACACGAGAATTGCCGTAATCATCAACATCTGGAACCTGAACTGCATTACCTGACCTCAGACCGAAACACTTGAACGGCCGGTGATTCTAAACCATCCGGGAAACGGAACGCGCAGTCAGTTCCTGAGAGGTGTAAACTTTCGCACGTCGTTCAAAATGGGGAATACCATGGATCTTGGCGTTAGCGAACGTGTCCGGCCCTTACTGGAGGCTGTGCGCGCATTTATTACCGAGCGGGTGCTACCAGTCGATGAGGAGTTCCTCGAAGAGGTATCGAATGGCGACCGGTGGTCGCTGAACGAGCGGCAGTCGGAGATCATCGAAGGACTGAAGTCCGCTGCCCGCGAGGAAGGGCTGTGGAATTTCTGGTTGACCGACAGCGAGAGCGGCTATGGCCTCAACACCGTCGAATACGCCTGGCTCGCCGAAGAGACCGGCCGCGCACACCTGGCTGCCGAAGCGTTCAACTGCAGCGCGCCGGATACGGGCAATATGGAGGTCCTCGAGCGTTATGGCACCGAAGAACAGAAAGAACGCTGGCTGAAGCCGCTCCTCGACGGCAAGATCCGGTCCGCGTACGCGATGACGGAGCCGGACGTTGCGTCTTCCGATGCCACCAATATTTCGACCTCCGCGGTTCTCGACAACGGCGAATGGGTCATCAACGGCGAGAAAACCTATATCTCGGGCGCTGGCGACAAGCGCTGCAAGATTCTGATCTGCATGGTCAAGACCAATCCGGAAAACAACCGCCACACGCAGCATTCGCAGATCCTCGTCCCCATCGACGCGCCGGGCGTCGAGATTGTGCGCGGCATGAATGTTTTCGCAATGGACGATGCGCCGCACGGTCACATGCACATCCGATTCAAGGACGTGCGTGTACCGGAGTCCAACATCATTCTCGGGCCCGGGCGCGGTTTCGAAATTGCGCAGGGGCGGCTCGGACCGGGACGTATTCATCACTGCATGCGCGCAATCGGAATGGCCGAGCGGGCGCTGCAATTGATGTGCGAACGCGCGGTGTCGCGCACTGCGTTTGGAAGACCGATTGCCAAGCTGGGCGGGAATTACGACGTGATCGCCAACGCGCGCATCAATATCGACATGGCGCGACTGTTGACCTTGCAGACCGCTCACGTTATCGATACCGAGGGGGTCCAGGTGGCGCAGACCTGGATATCGAAGATCAAAGCCATGGTTCCAAATATCGCCATCGACGTCATTGACGACGCGATTCAGATTCATGGCGCCGCGGGCATATCGCAGGATTTCCCGCTCGCCGCCATGTATATGAACGCGAGGACGCTCAGGTTTGCCGACGGGCCCGACGAGGTACATCGCATGGTGGTCGCACGGCACGAACTGCGGCCCTATCTTTAGCGAAAGCGGGCGCTTACCGAAAAATCGCTTTCGGTAAGCGCGTATGTCAAAGGCCTGACTTTCGGGTATAAAAAGGCAAGCGATAATGAATGTCATGAATCGATGTCCGGCTGCCGTCCGGCCGTAGGTAAACTGCAGGAAAAATACATGCCCCAGGAATCTGCTCGACCGATCAATCCGGCGGCCGAGGACTTTAGCGGTGAATCGCTGTCCAGGATGGCGAAACGGGCGTTTCACGCAACCCGGCCGAAGTTTTTTCCCGCATCGGTGCTTCCCGTTCTTGCGGGCACGGCTTGGGGGGTGTCTGTCGCGGGCAGCCTCGACATCCTGGTTTTCGTGCTCGCGCTGCTGGCCACCGTCTGTGTGCACGCAGCCAGCAACGTCCTGAATGATGTTGGCGACGAGACCATCGGCACCGACCGGCAGAATGATGACCGGATTTATCCGTATACCGGCGGCTCCCGATTTATTCAGACGGGCATCCTGAGCCAGTCACGGATGGCACGCCTCGGCGTCGCGCTGCTGGTAATCGCGGCGCTGTGTGGCCTGGCGCTGATCAGTGTAAGAGGACCTGTCGTCCTGCTGTTTGGCCTGGCCGGCATCGCACTCGGCGTGCTCTATTCGTTGGGCCCGTTGAAACTCAGCACGATTGGTCTCGGTGAAACATCGGTCGCCGTCGCGTTTGGCATCCTGCCGGTTACCGGCGCCGCATGGCTGCAGGGAGCCTCGATTAACACCTCGCTGATCCTCTTTTCCCTGCCGGTTAGCGCCTGGGTGGCTGCAATACTGCTGATTAACGAAGTACCCGACATCAAAGCCGACAAAGCCTGTGGCAAAGGCACGCTGCCTGTTCGCCTCGGCCTGGTTGGCACATCAAGGTTGTACCTTACGATCCAGGCAGCGGCATTGGCGATCATTATCGCACTCACGTTGCTGGGCAGTCTTCCACTGCTCGCCCCGCTCGCGCCCGCCGCACTGATGGTGCTCGCCTGGCGCGCATCCAATGCGATACGAGGCGGCATCGAGGATCGCGGCGCCATGACGCGGGCGATCGAATCCACGTTGGCAATTCATACCGTCGGCTGCCTGTGGCTCGCCGGCTGTGCTTTGTTTTCATTGTGGTGGTAAACACCGGTAGGTCTCCATGCAATTCAAGATAAAGAAGGGACTGAATATCCCGTTGTCCGGGGCGCCTGAACAGAAGATCTCGGCGGGTGCCGAGGTTAAATCGGTTGCTTTGATCGGCCTCGACGTCCATGACCTGAAACCGGGCATGTACGTGCGTGAGGGCGATAGCGTCAAACTGGGGCAGCCGCTGTTCTTCGACAAGCAGAATCCGGGCGTACATTTCATGTCACCCGGCAGCGGCGTCGTCACAGCGGTCAACCGTGGCGAGCGGCGTATTCTGCAGTCGGTTGTCGTTCGCCTCGAAGGTGACGATGCCGAGGAGTTCGACACCTTTTCGACCGAACGGCTGTACAGCCTCGAAGCCGGAGCGGTACGCGACAACCTGCAGGCCAGCGGGCTGTGGACAGCGTTTCGAACGCGACCCTTCAGCAAGATACCGGCCGTCGACGCATCGCCGAGAGCACTTTTCGTCACAGCGATCGATACGAATCCGCTCGCCGCCGACCCGGCCGTCGTCATCGAGGCAAAAAAAGACGCTTTCGCACAAGGTCTCGAGATCGTCTCCAAGCTCACGGACGGCCACGTCTACCTGTGTACGGCCGTCGACTCCGGAATCGAATGCCCCTCCGGCGAGCAGTTCGTTCATGCCGAGTTCTCCGGCCCCCACCCGGCCGGACTCGTCGGTACGCATATTCACCTGCTCGAGCCTGTCAACGAACACAAGGTTGTCTGGCACATCCGCGCTCAGGACGTCATCGCGATTGGCGAACTGTTCGCGACGGGACGGCTGCCGGTGGAACGAGTGATTGCACTGACGGGCCCCATGGTCAAGAATCCGCGCCTGGTTACGACACGTCTCGGAGCGAACACCAGCGACCTGCTGCGTGGCGAACTGGTAGCCGGCAATGTCCGCGTTGTGGCCGGTTCCGTACTCAACGGTCATCGCGCCGTCGACTGGGCGGCGTACCTCGGGCGTTACGACCGGCAGATTACGGTGCTGCAGGAAGGCACTCCGCGCGAGTTCCTCTCATTCATCCGCCCCGGCTTTGGCAAGTTTTCGGCGGCGCGCGCGTTTGCCGGCAAGCTGTTCGGCAAGAATTATCACTTTACGACGTCGCAAAATGGCAGCCCACGCGCCATGGTCTCTACGGGCAGTTTCGAGCAGGTCATGCCGCTCGACATTCTGCCGACCCCGTTACTTAAAGCACTGCTGGTGCGCGATACCGACGGCGCCCGCGATCTCGGCTGCCTGGAACTCGACGAAGAAGACCTCGCGCTTTGCTCTTTTGTTTGCAACGGCAAGTACGACTATGGACCCCACCTCAGACGCAACCTGCATGAAATCGAGGTGAACGGATGATAAAAGCCATACGCTCGTTCCTCGACAGACTCGAACCCGTTTTCACCAAAGGTGGCCGATTCGAGCAACTGCATGCGCTTTACGAGGCCATTGACACCTTCTTCTTTTCTCCGGCCGACCTGGCGCGCGGATCGCCGCACGTGCGGGACGCGCTCGACCTGAAGCGCGTCATGATCCTCGTTGTGATTGCATCGGCACCGGCCGCCGTCGTCGGCATGTGGAATACCGGCTTCCAGGCCAACACGGCGCTGCAGAGTCTCGGACTTGTCGGTATCGACGGCTGGCGCGGCGCTTTATTGCCGCTGCTCGGCGCGGGCTACGACCCGACGAGCGTCTACGACTGCTTCATGCAGGGTGCGCTGTACTTCCTGCCGATCTACATCGTCACGATGGTCGTCGGCCTGTTCTGGGAGGTCCTGTTTGCCGGCGTGCGTAACCATGAAGTCAACGAGGGCTTCTTCGTCACGGGATGGCTGTACGCGCTGATCCTTCCGGCAACGATTCCGCTGTGGCAGGTCGCAGTTGGTATCACCTTCGGCGTTATCCTCGGCAAGGAGGTCTTCGGCGGCACCGGCAAGAACTTCCTCAACCCGGCGCTCCTGGGCCGAGCGTTCCTGTATTTTGCCTACCCCGCGCAGATCTCGGGCGATGCCGTGTGGACGGCGGTGGACGGCTTCACTGGCGCCACGGCGCTCGGCGTCTCGGCAATCGAAGGTATGGCAGGCATCTCCGCCATGGGACTGACCTGGACGCAGGCATTCTTCGGCCAGATGCAGGGATCGCTCGGCGAAACGTCGGCGCTGATGTGCCTTCTCGGCGGCCTGTTCCTGATGTATGCGCGCATCGCGTCGTGGCGCATCATCGTCGCAACTTTCGCCGGACTGATAATTCCGTCGCTGCTGTTTGCAGACGCCGGAAGCAGCAACCCGATGATGACCATGCCCTGGCATTGGCATGTCGTCCTGGGCGGTTTCGCGTTCGGCGCCGTCTTTATGGCGACGGACCCGGTCAGCGCCGCGCAGACCGATGCCGGCAAATGGGTCTTCGGCCTGTTGATCGGGTTCATGACCTGGCTAATCCGGGTCATCAACCCCGCATTTCCGGAAGGCATCATGCTCGCGATCTTGTTCGCGAACGTGTTTGCACCGGTCATCGACCACTTCGTCATTCGCGCCAACGTACGGCGGAGGTTGAAACGACATGCCTGACAAAAAGGAATTCGATCGCGACAGCATTTCCAATACGCTCATCGTTGCCATAGGCCTGAGCCTCGTCTGTTCGATCATCGTGTCCAGCGCGGCCATTATTCTGAAACCCGTGCAAGAGAAAAACGAGGAAGAGTTCCGCCAGCAGATCATTCTCGATGTAGCCGGCCTGACGGATCCCGACGTTGATATCAACGTTCTGTTCGAGTCCATCGACTCCCGCATGGTGGATCTTGAGACCGGGGAGTACACGGATGCTGCGGACCCCGACTCGTTCGATGCGCTCGTCGCAGCCGGTGACCCTTCGCTCGGCATTACCATCCCGTCAGACTTGGATATCGCGGGGATCGGTCGCCGCGCGAAATACGCGCCGGTCTATATCGTCAAGGATGGTGCGGAAATCGACCAGGTCATACTGCCAGTCTATGGCAAGGGCCTGTGGTCGACGATGCTCGGCTATCTTTCGGTAGCGCCTGACGGCAACACGATCAAGGGACTGCGCTTCTACGCGCACGCCGAGACGCCGGGCCTTGGCGACCAAATCGACAAGGAACCATGGCGCGCGCAGTGGGTCGGCAAACTCGTCTATGACGGTGGCGACGAGCCGCAGATTCGCGTCGTCAAGGGCGTCGTGTCCGCCGATGCGCCCGGCGCCGAGCATATGATCGACGGCCTGTCCGGCGCCACGCTAACGGCGAACGGTGTCACAGGTCTGGTGCAGTACTGGACCGGACCGCATGGCTTCGGCCCCTATCTCAAAACCTTCCGCGAGGACAGCGCAAAACGCGCCTCGCCGTCGAGCACTTTGCAACTCGCTGCAACCACCACGACAAAACAATTGGGCCACCACAATGAGTGAAGCACGTACAGTCCTGATCGACCCTCTTGTCGACAACAACCCCGTTACGCTTCAGATGCTGGGCATCTGTTCGGCGCTGGCGGTCACGACCTCACTGTTGCCAGCGCTCCTGATGTGTATCGCGCTAACGAGTGTCGCCGCGCTGGCGGGTGCCGCGATCAGCGCATTGCGCCATCGCATCCCGAATAACATCCGCATCATCGTTCACATGACGATTATCGCGTCGCTCGTCATTCTGGTGGACCAGCTGCTGAAAGCCTATGCCTTCGAGACCAGCAAACAGCTGTCGGTGTTCGTCGGGCTGATCATCACCAACTGCATCGTGCTGGGTCGCGCCGAGGCGTTTGCGATGAAAAACGGCGTCGTCATGAGTTTCATTGACGGGCTCGGCAACGGCCTCGGCTACAGCATTATCCTGATCGCTGTCGCAACGCTGCGCGAGCTGTTCGGCGCGGGCACCCTGCTCGGCTACCCGGTACTCGAGACCGTTGCCAACGGCGGCTGGTACGAAGCAAACGGCCTGATGCTGTTGCCGCCGAGCGCGTTCTTCATTATCGGCCTTCTCATCTGGGGCATCCGTACGTGGCGCACCCAGCAGGTCGAGAAGCCCGAATACCAGATTCACGAAGTTCACCGGACGGAGGCCTACTAGGGTCTGCTCGCACTTTGCAGATCGCTGCGACGGGAGTCCATTTTGTTCAATACAAGAAACGATGAACGCAATGTATACAACATACTTAAGTGAAGAGAGCCGCAGTAGTGGGCAAAATGGGGCCCGTCCCTTCGGGTTGTCGGTCCAGATACCCCCACGCGGTGTTGCTCGTCATTCATTTGGAACAACCAAACCACATTCCTCGCGCCTTGCCTGGGGCCATCTGGACCAGCAACGCAGCGACCTGCAAATTGTGAGTAGACCCTAATGGACGCGTACGTAAGCCTCTTCATCCAGGCCGCCTTCGTCGAGAACCTCGCGCTCGCCTTCTTCCTCGGCATGTGCACGTTCCTTGCCGTCTCGAAGCGTGTAGAAACGGCCATCGGCCTCGGGGTCGCCGTGATCGTGATCCAGATCATCACGGTGCCCGTGAACTACATGATCTACACATTCCTGCTTGCCGACGGCGCGCTGGCCTGGGCCGGTCTCGCCGACGTCGACCTGAGTTTCTTAGGATTGGTCAGCTACATCGGCGTCATTGCGGCGCTCGTGCAGATTCTGGAGATGACGCTCGACAAGTATTTTCCGAAGCTCTACAACGCGCTCGGTATCTTCCTGCCGCTCATTACGGTGAACTGCGCCATCCTCGGCGGCACACTGTTCATGGTCGAACGCCAGTACAACTTCCCGGAATCGGTCGTGTTCGGCGCGGGCAGCGGCACGGGCTGGGCGATTGCCCTCATCGCGCTTGCGGGTATTCGTGAAAAGCTCCGATATTCTGACGTTCCTCAGGGACTGCAGGGACTCGGCATCGCCTTCATCATCGTCGGCCTAATGTCGCTGAGCTTCATGGGCTTTTCGGGGATATGATAGTTACTCAGAGGTTCCTACAGTGAACATCGACTCTGCCGTACTGCAACAAGTACTATTGGGCGTAGGCCTGTTCACGGCCGTCGTCCTCATTCTCGTCTTTGTCATCCTGGTCGCACGCTCCAAGCTTGTCGCCATCGGAAATGTCGGCGTCGTCGTCAACGACGAAATGACGCTCGCTATCCCTGTAGGCTCCAAGCTCATGCAGGGTCTGGCCGACGCTGATTTGTTCGTGCCTTCTGCCTGTGGCGGTGGCGGCACCTGTGGACAATGCCGGGTGCAGGTACTCTCGGGCGGCGGTGCGATCCTGCCGACCGAGCGATCGCTGATCAACAAGCGCGACGCGGCGGACCATTACCGTTTGTCCTGCCAGGTTACGGTCAAACAGGACATGAAGGTGCAGGTACCGGACGAGGTATTCGGCGTGAAGCGCTACGAATGTACCGTCGTGTCGAACAGCAACGTGGCGAGCTTCATCAAGGAACTGGTCGTGGCGCTCCCGGAAGGCGAGGAACTCGATTTTCGCGCAGGCGGCTATATCCAGATCGAGTGCCCGCCGCACGACCTCAAGTACACGGACTTCGACATCGACGAGGAATTCCGCGACGAATGGGACCGTTTCAAGCTGTGGCGCTACGAATCGCATGTCAAGAAGCCCGAGATGCGCGCCTACTCCATGGCAAGCTATCCGGAAGAAAGAACGGTCATCAAGCTCAACGTCCGTATCGCAACGCCGCCACCCGGGCCGGACGATTCGGTGCCTCCTGGCGTCATGTCGTCCTACATCTTCAACCTGAAGCCGGGCGACAAGGCCATCATCTCGGGGCCCTACGGCGAGTTTTTCGCGAAGGACACCGACAATGAGATGGTGTTCATCGGTGGCGGTGCCGGCATGGCGCCGATGCGATCGCACATATTCGACCAGCTGAAACGCAAACACAGCAAGCGCAAGATGTCCTTCTGGTACGGTGCTCGCAGCCTTAAAGAGATGTTTTACCAGGAAGAGTTCGACGAGCTCGACGAGCAGAACGACAACTTCAAATGGCATCTTGCCTTGTCGGAACCGCAGCCCGAGGACAACTGGGACGGGCTTACGGGGTTCATCCACCAGGTGCTCTACGATGAATACCTGAGCAAGCACGAGGCGCCCGAGGACTGCGAATACTATCTCTGCGGCCCTCCCATGATGAATACGGCTGTGATCAAGATGCTGGATAGCCTTGGCGTGCCGAAGGAAAACATCCTGCTCGACGATTTCGGCGGATAGTCGTCGTGGCCAGGTTGTTCACCCTATGCCTGCTGATCCCGACGCTGTTGCTCGCGGCCTGCGGCGGCGATGCGAGGTTGCCTCAATATGAGCTTACCGGCAGCGCACTGGGCACCACCTTCAGCGTTTTGTTGGTCGCTCCCGGCGAGCCGTTTTCCAAGGACGAGCTGCAATCAGGCATCCTGGAAACACTCGAGGACGTCGACCGACTCGCCTCGACCTGGCGCGAGGACTCGGAGCTCTCGCGATTTAACGCAAATACTTCGAGCGCATGGATCGATACATCCATCGAATTCTGCGAAGCGATCGAGCGCGCGCTCGAAATTGGCCGACTGACCGACGGTGCGTTCGATATTACGGTGGGTCCGCTGGTAAATCTTTGGGGATTCGGCCCCGACGGTGGCGTCAGCGAGCCGCCGGCCGAGGACAGGCTGCGTGCCGTCTTGAGGGAGGTTGGTTACGAACAACTGCAGACGCGCTGTGACATGCCGGCCGTACAGAAACGAAGCGGCAGCGTTTATATTGATCTCTCGGGCTGGGCCAAGGGTTACGCGGTAGACAGGCTGGCCGCGCTGCTCGACCAGCGGGCATTAAAGGACTATCTTATCGAAGTCGGCGGTGAACTCCGGGTTCGTGGGCACAACGCAGAAGGCCTGAAGTGGGCAATAGCAATTGAGGCACCGTCAACGACGAAGCGCGTGCCGCACTCGGTGCTGCGCCTCACGGACGTAAGCGTCGCAACATCCGGCGACTACCGGAACTATTTTGACCATGATGGCAACCACTACTCGCATACGATCGATGCACGCACGGGATACCCGGTATCGCACGCGCTGGCCGCGGTTACGGTCGTGAATGAATCCGCGGCATATGCGGATGCGATGGCGACAGCATTGCTGGTGCTCGGCCCCGCCGAAGGTCCGGAACGTGCCGAGCAGCTCGGCGTCGCCGCCTTTTTTCTGATTAGAGACAACACCGGATTCGAAGAAGTCGAGAGCCCGTCTTTTCAGTCGCTGAGAGCCTCATGAACATCATCATTTCTACTCTCGTGTTGAGCTTCGCCGTCATCCTGCTTGTAATCGCGGGTATGAGTATTGGTGTCATGAACGGCCGCAGGGCGATTAGCGGTAGCTGCGGCGGCATCGGCAGCGGCGGCTGCGAGCTGTGCAGCGGTAACTGTAAGAAGAAGCGCGAAAAGACAGGCAACGATCCGGATGGAGAATCCGCATGACAACTAAATCCGCTCTTGTCAAAGACTACATGGCGCGTACGCTCGTGACCTTTAAGCCGGAGACGGATGTGCTCGACGCCGTCCATGTCCTCGTCAAACACCGTATTGCCGGCGCCCCGGTCGTCGACGACGAAGGCAACTTGCTGGGCATGCTGTCGGAGTACGACTGCATGAAGGTTGCGCTCGATGCCGGCTACCACGGTACATGGGGCGGCCCGGTACGCGAATTCATGAGCGACGGTGTGGAAACCGTGGATGGGGATATGAGCGTCGTCGATCTCGCGCAGGTGTTTATCCAGAAGAAGTTCCGACGATTTCCAGTCATGCAGGGCACAAGACTGGTCGGTCAGATCAGCCGACGAGATGTGCTGCGCGCGCTCGAGCACATCGCCAAAGGCTAACTCACCGAAAAACAGGGGTCGAACCGAGGTTTTCGTCAACCTCGGTTCGACCCCTGTTTCATTTCGCCCTTATCGAGAGGGCTGCACGGGAATTCTCGACAGGACCTGACCGGTAATGTTCTCGTGAGACACCACGACAAAATTCGGGTAGTCCACCAGCGGCGATGCGCGCAGCGCGAACCAGCGTGACTCGCTCGGGCTGTGGCAGGGATATTTGTGATAGAAGGAAGTGAGCTTAGCGCTAATGACGCCCAGTATTCCCTCCAATGCGGCCCGCGCATTGGGGTCAAGACTCGCTGACCGACAGACGTCGAGGTAATTGGCTCCGACGCCCGCCTTTGTGTCGTTCAGCTGATTCTCATCCGCGAATATTTTCCAGCTTGAGTTTACGGCAAGGATTCTGCCGGCCGAATCAAGAACTGCAATATTCGCAGACAGTGAATCGACAACAGCCAATCGGAAAGTTAGCTCCGAATAATCGATACCTCGTTGGTATGACACGGTAAGAGCCTCCCTGGCAGCCACCTCTATTCTGAGGGCGAAACCAGTGAGAATCAGTGCGTACCACTACGTATTGCCGCGTCGGGGTAGAACCGAGGTTTTTCAGAACCTCGGTTCTACCCTTGTTTTCTATCTGTTTATTGACGTCTATCCCGTCCGCTAAAACGTGCGCCGAGGGTCTTTCGCCGGAGGTAGGCGTACACCTCGAGAAGCGGCAGTTCCTTGGGGCATACATCCGCACAGGCCATCATGCCGAAGCAGCCAAAGACGCCCTCGTCACCGGCCACGACGTCGAACCACTCGGCGTCGGAACGCTTATCTCGCGGATCCACCATGAAGCGCGCGACGCGATTCAGGCCAGCGCCGGCAAGAAATTCGGGATCGACGTTTGCAACGCCGCAGGAGGCGACGCAACACCCGCACTCGATGCAGCGATCGTTCTCGTAGATTGCGGCCGCGATATCGTCGCTCATGCGTTCCTCTTGCACCGCGGGGTCAAACGCTTGTCGTTCGTGTATCCAGGCTTCCGTGCGCTCCGACATGCCGCGGAACCAGGTCCCGGTGTCGACAGACAGATCCCCGACGAGCTTGAACGCCGGCAGCGGATAGAGAGTGATTTCTTCGGGAAGATCGGAGGTCAGAGTGCGGCACGCAAGCGCAGGGCGTCCGTTAACCATCATTCCGCAAGAGCCGCAGGTGGCCGAACGACAAACGAAGTCGAACTGCAGACCGGGATCGAGGGTCTCGCGAATCTTGTTCAGCACGATGAACAACGTCATAAACGGCGTCTCATCGACCTCGAACACATCGGTGTGTGGCTCGGAGCCCTCGTCTTGCGGATTGTAGCGAAAGATCTCGAGGCGCAGGCGCCGTGATTCGCTGTTTTGCTCTCCGCTCATGATTTCCGCCTTGTCATAGCACGTAGGCCTGCCAGGCGCCGCGCTCGAGACGCGTGCCCATCGCCTCGGCGGTTTCGAGGCGCCCCTCACGCCCCTGCTCCTGGAGAACGGTCGCGTTGTAACTGTCAATTGACTGCTGCATCTCGATACGTTCGTCACTACCGTAGCCGCGATGGCCCGGTGGCAGGTCGATCATGCCGACCGGCTCGTAACTGAATCGTGGCTGATCCTCGTCGGCACCCCAGCGCACCAGCGTCCGATTGAGCCAGTCACGGTCATTGCGCAGGGGATAATCGGTCCTGAAATGTGCGCCGCGACTCTCTGTCCGTGCCTGCGCGCCCATTGCGACGGTCATTGCAAGCCTCAACATGCCGTTCAGGCGCAACGCAAACGCGAGTTCGGGATTCACGCCCGGATCCTTGCAACGCAGCACCGCGTTGTCGCAGTCCACCAGCAACGCACGGATTTCCGCCACGGCTTCTTCGAGCTCCTCGCCGGTGCGAAAGATGCCGACCTTGTGCATCATGATCTCGCCGAGAGCATCGCGTATTTCGTACACGCTGCGTCCCTCGCCGTCTCGCTCCAACCAGGCGGTCGCCCGTCTTTCCGCAGCCGCGACGGCGTCCAGCGCAACGCCGGTATCGGCGCGAAGTTCGCTCCCGGTCGACTTCTCAGCAACGCGGCGACCGACGAGCCGGCCCGTAACGATTGTCTCGGTCAGGCTATTTCCGCCCAGTCGATTAAAGCCATGCATGTCCCAGCACGCTGCTTCGCCAACGGCATACAGGCCGGCAAGCCCGTAGGCTTCGCCGTCTTTATTGACGCGAATGCCGCCCATGGAATAATGCTGGGTCGGCCTGACAGGCACCAACTCCTCGGCGGGGTTAATCCCTAAGAAATCCCGGCAGATGTCCCAGACCTCGAGCAGCTTGGTTCTGAGGTGTTCTTCGCCAAGGTGGCGGATATCCAACCATAGGTGCGGGCCGTACGGAGAATCAACCCCGTTGCCATCACGCATGCACTGCACCATGTGCCTGGATACAACATCACGGCTCGCAAGTTCCTGTTTCTCGGGCTCGGCCTCGACCATGAAGCGATTCATGTTCTTGTCGAGCAGGTAACCACCGTCGCCACGACAGCCTTCGGTGACCAGGATGCCGCTGGGCATCAGCGTGGTCGGGTGAAACTGCACGGCCTCCATGTTGCCGAGCGGCACGATGCCGGTATCGAGCGCGATCGACGCACCGGTACCCTCGTTGATAACCGCATTGCTGGTGTACTGGCCGTAAATACGGCCGAAACCGCCGGTGGCAATGACGGTCGCCTTTGCCATGACTGCGAAGTGCCTGCCGGTGCGCAGACAGCGTACGACTGCGCCGAGGCAACGCTTGCCATCGTGGATCAAAGACACAGCCTCGGTGCGGTCGCGGACGGTGACGCCCAGTCGCACTACCTCGCTATCGACGGCATACAAAGCTGCATGCCCGGTGCCGGCCGACGCATAGCAGGCACGCCACTTCGCCGTGCCGCCGAAATCGCGCTGACCAATGAGGCCGTCGTTGTCCAGCGCCTCGTCGATCTCGACTTCCTCGCCCTTGATGAAATACTTGTTCCTGCCGCCGCGCACGCGGGACCATGGAACACCGAAATGCGCGAGCTCTCGCACGGCGACGGGTGCTTCCTCGGCGAAAATACTGGCGACCTCCTGGTCGGCGCCCCAGTCAGAACCGCGCACCGTATCGAGGAAATGCACGATCGCGTTGTCACCCTCCGCCTTTACACAGTTCGCAAGCGACGCCTGCATTCCACCCTGCGCCGCGCAGCTATGGCTGCGCCGCGGTGGCACCAGCGACAGGATCATCGCGTCCTGACCAGCCGCCGCGGCTTCAATGGCACAGCGCTCGCCGGCCAGGCCGCCGCCGATGACCAGCACATCGGTTGTTTCCAGCCGCGCGGTCACGAGGCTGCTCCATCGAGCAGGAATGCGAGCGGTGGATCCATCCAGCCGGCCAGTACCACGAGCGTTACCGCACCGAGAAACAGGATCACCCAGAAGATAATCCGTTCAACGAGATGCATCACTGCCCGCGACATCCAAAGGTCGGCCCCCCACTTGATCGCCAGCCGATACAAACCGACGCTGGCATGGAACTCGACGCACAACAACAGCACGGCATACGGTAACCACAGCCCGGCGCTGACGCGCGCCATCGACGTAGCCGACTCGATGCCCGCAATCTCACCGTAGAGCGGTGTCAGGATGTCCATCGCCATCAGGACGAGGTGAAAGCTGCCCAGCACCAGCATCACGAGACCTGTGCGTACCTGCCATATCCAGAGCATCGATTCGACGTGCGGTCGGAACGGCGAATGCTCGGTACGCGTTGCGACCTGTTCGCGACCCGAACGGCTCAGGCCCTTTGCCAGCCTGAGGATGCGTTTGCGTTCCTTGAGTTGCGACGGGATCTTGCGTGCGGCCAGCGCGGCGTGAACGAGAAACAGGACGATGATCGCAAACACGGTGGGCTGCGCGATGTAGTAATCCTCGAGAAATGTGGCGAGCCAGTCGAATCCTCGCTCGCCCGTCAGTATGGAACCGACAAGCACCACGTGGCCCCACATGAACAGCGCCAGCAACAGGCCTGTGCCGCCGCTGATGGCTTCGTAGACAATCTGGCGGCGCGCGGAGGTCGAGGTCGTGACGTCCGTTTTCCGCACTGCCGTTGCCTTGCTGTTCATCGTCAGGGATTCAGCTGCGTCAGGATGTCCGGGTCCTCTTCGCGTTCGGCAAGGATCGAGTGGCAGACGTCGCAGTCGCGGGAGATCGTCTCGCGCTCCTCCGTTCTGAGGCGCCTGCCATGGCAGCGGAAGCAGCCATCCGAACGCTCGTGGCCTATATGCTCGGGATACGTTTCCCACCAGACCTGCATCTCGGGAAAAACGTTGACCGAGTAAATGTCGCCGAGCGCGGTCGCAGCCGAAGCAATCGTGTCGGCTTTCGCCGCCAGGAGCTCCGGATAATTTTCCGAGTAGAAGTTGGTGAGCTCGGCGGTAATCGCTTCACGCGCTTCGTCGTGACTCTGATACTTCGCGTCGATGATGCGCAGGCCCTCACGTTTTATATAGGGTAACGAGCGATCGATCAGCCCGTTCTGAACCGCAATATCGATTTCGGATGCCGGCGGCTGGTAATTGTGGCTGGGGCGATTGTGACAATCGACGCAATCCATCTCCCGCCAGACACCCCCGTTTTCGGGCGCCTTGCGGTCACGAAAGACCTTTGACTCACCGTTGCCATGGCTGTACTCGACCTCGTAAATCTCTTCCCGAGTCTCATCCGAGCGATAGCGAATCTTGACGTCCGGATCGACGTGCCAGTGGATGCCGTGGGACCGTTGTCCCGCCAGCCCACCGACCTTCAGAAGCAGCGCGGTGGTCAGCTCGGTATTTGCTTCATCTTCATCATAATGCGTCTTGATCGACAGCTTGTCGCCGACAAAGCGCGTCGGCCAGTGACACTGTTCGCAGGTCTCTCTTGCCGGGCGCAGATCGTGCAGCGGCGTCGGAATCGGCCTGGGATAGAGATCGAAAGCGACCGCAACCAGCTGCCAGGCACCGTCGAGTTTTGATTTTACAAACCAGTCGGCGCCGGGACCAATATGACATTCGGCGCAGCTGACCCGAGAGTGCGACGAGCGCTCGTAGGCCGTATATTCCGGCTGCATCACGGTATGGCAGGCCGCGCCGCAGAACTCGACCGACTCCATCACCTCGACCCCCTTGTAGGTTGCGCCGGCGACAATCACGATATTGACCATCGTGGCGCCGAGGAAGATCACCATCCAGCGCCGCGTCTTTGTGTTGTTGAGATCGAATACCGGCAGCAACGGCGTCGACTCGCCGCCAGGTACTTTGCGCAGGCTGCGGCGGTAAAGCACCGAGCCGACCGGGATTAATATCAGGCCAGTCACGAAGATCGCGGGCAGTATCAGGTAGGTTAGGATGCCGAGATACGGCCCGCCCTCGAAGCCGAGCTGTTCCATAACGAACAGGCAGACGATCAGCACCAGGCTCGCGATGGCCAGCCCGGTGCCAATCAGACTCATGGCATTTCGGGTTATCGACGATAAGAAGTTCTTGAACACAGCTTTCCCCGTTTCTCAATGCAAGGTCTTAACTCGAGTCCTGCCCTAGTGAGTGAGCAGTGCCCAGATGATCCCGATCGCGAGACATATGCCGATTATCAGGAACAACGATCCAAAAATATAGGCTTCCTTGAGCTGCCCCGGCGTCGGCGGCGGGACCAGGTAGTCGTCGAGCGTGTTACTGTCGACGAGGCGCTGGTATTCAAGCGGCCGCTCCGCCTTGAATCGCTCGAGCGGCATCCTGCCAGTGAAGACCACGGTATCCATGGGGAAGCTTTCCGGCCGCAGATGCGTATGGAAGAAGTGGTACACGAAGATAAACCCGGTCGCCAGCAGTGCTTCGTCGCTGTGAATCACGTAGGCCGCGTTCAGCGTCCAGCCGGGCAGGAAGCGCGTAAAGAAGTCAGGCGCCCACAGGAGCAGTCCGGATATTCCGATAATGGCGACGCCCCAGAAGACCGCGAGGTAATCGAACTTCTCGAAATAGGTCCAGCGATCGCCGGGAGGCCTTTCGCCCTGGAAGAAGAAGTAGCGAATATTGGCGAAGAAGTCCGAGAAGTCCTTCGGCTGCGGAACCAACGAGTTCGGTCCCCAGAACATGCCGCGTTCTTTCTGGATCGTCGACCGGACGAAAACATCCGCGAGATGGAACAGAAAGTATCCGAAAGTGCCGATAGCTGCGACACGGTGAATGAAACGCGTCGAGTCAACGCCGCCCAGCACATCCACGAGCTGCTGCGCCCATGCCGTGTCGTGAAACTTCAGCGGCAGCCCGGTCAGCGCGAGCAACAGGAAAGTGACGATAATCACAACGTGCGTCCATCGGTCACGGCGTCGGAATCGGCGGATCCACTGGCCGGTCGCAGGCTCTTCGGCGAATTCGCCACGCAGTTTACCGACCAGCGAGCGCTGCAGCCACAGCAGGTCGTGCACGCCGAAGAACACGAACACGCCGATCAACAGACCGGTCATGAACACCCAGACAACGTACACCGCGAAGATGTCGTCCGGGTTGGTTGGGTCATTGTGGGGATCGAACGTCGCGAACGATGCCGTTATGCCTTCGTGACAGGTACCGCAGGTGGCGAGCAGGTTGTCCGGGTGCACGCTCGATTCGGCGTTGTCCGCAGAGAGATTTCGATGCGGTGTGTGGCAGTCGGCACAAACCGCTCCATCGGACATCCCGAGATGCGTCGCCTTGCCGTGGAAACTGTCGCGGAACGAGGTCAGGAGTTCCTCGTGACAACTTCCGCAATTCCCGGCAGACGCATGCCGACTCTTAGCCGTCGTCGGATCGGCGATCATGTGCGACGAATGACAGTCGACGCAGACGGGCCCGTCCTCACCGGCCTGCCAGGCGAGTCCGTGAGCGCTGTGGTCTTTCCATTCGTTCAGTAACAGCAGGTGGCATTCACCGCACATTTCCGGCGAATGCGTGTGCGACGTTGCAGCTTTTTCTTGACTGGTTTCCAGAATGCGATGATCACCGTGGCAGTCGCTGCAGCTCGGCGCGTCGACCAGCCCGGACAACAACAAGGCCTTGCCGTGCTCGCCGGTCAGATAGCCGTCGACGAGTTCAGGCGGATCGTCATGACACTGGCCGCAACTCTTTATCTGATTGACAGGTGAAACTGCAGACGCGAGATCTGCCGCTTCGTGAATTTCGTGCGGCGCTCCGTGACAGTCGCCGCACGAAGCGACGCCGTCGTGGGCACTTCGACCGATCGATCTAAGCACCGAACCATGGCACTCTCCGCAGCTTTCTTCATCCGTCAAAGGCGCAGCTCCCTCGCGCCGGTGCTTTCTCGTGATATTCGTGTGGCAGTCATCACAAGACAGATCTGGATGGGCCGGAGATGAAAACGTCACGTCATCGTGGCAGCGCTCACAGTTGGATTCCTGGGCCAGACCGGTCGCTGACACTGGCAGCAGAATAAGCGTATACAGCATTGCCGCGAGGAAACGGCTGCGTCTGGCGTCCTGTGGCATGATTTCATGTCCCTGATCGATGGCTAACTTGATAAGCCAATCGCCAGCGCCTTGCTATCAGGGATTTCCGAGAGGGTGATCCGCTCAGCGATGATACGCGCTTACTCAGCGTATAGCGGAGAGATATCCATATAGATTTTGTAGTGGGCAATGAGGTCACCGTCGTACTCGAAAACATCGGTAAATGGCAGCGTGATCTCGGTGCCATTGTGCCGTGTGTAGGTGACGTCTCCCTCGCAAACGAGGGTCGAGCCGGACTGAATTGCCTTCTGAATCGTGTGCGAACAACCCGCAATCGTGCCGAAGAAGTCGTCGACGGCGGTCTGAATGGACGACTTGCCTTGCACGGCCGGCGCCGAACCAAAACGAAAAACGGCGTCGTCGGTCAGGTAGCCGACGAACGCCGCTGCGTCTTTTCGATCGATGGCCGCGAACAGGCCGCCAGTCTCTCGGCTGGCGGCCGCGCTAGCTGTCATTGAACGCTGCCGTAGTAATTGACAAGTGCGGTCACATCATCGTCCGACAGCGCGTCGATCTTCTCCTTCATCTTCTTCGGCTGATCGCGCGTGTCGGCCTTGTAGTCAACAAACGACTGCTGGAGATAGCCCATCATCTGCCCGCCAAGCATGCCGGCTTCGTCTTCGGGATTCGTGCCCTCGTCAGAATGGCATTTGTCGCAATGCTCGTCGTGCAACGCTTTGCCAGCCGCGGCGAGATCCGCGTCGAATTCCTGCTTGGCCTTCACATACGGCAACTCGGCATAAGCGGCTGCGATGGCGTCGATCTCGTCTTCGCTCAACTTCGCCGCAACGGCGCACATGCTGATAGCCGCGCGACTGGTATCGCCTTGCTTGTACTCGGCATCCCGGCAGGGTCGCGCCTCGTCCTGGTAGATATAGAGCGCGTCCGCGTGCTGGAATTCGGGCAGCCCCGCGATCGTCGGGACATCGGTCCACTGGCTGACACCACCTTCGCCGTGGCAGTCGTTGCAGCCCTGCATCAGGGCTGCGACGTCACCGGCGTTGGCGGCGGGGAAAGCCATGCCGAAAAAGGCCGCTGCAAGATAGGTAGGTAGGCGTTTCATGTCATCTCCCTGGCAAAGGTATAATGCCTCTGAAATCATAAGGTAATTGTCGTCATTCCTGGCTGAACAATCGCTGAATCGGAATGCTGAATTCGGCCAGATAGTCGCTTATTATCATCTGGCGCGCAAACCACGGCCAGTAAGTATAAGCCGCGACAAAAATCCAGTAGGTAGATGCCGCGATGCTAAACCCGGTCTAATTTGCTAAAAAAGCGCTACAGACCCGTCCGTCTGTGAAATGCAGGAAAATCCTTTAGTTACGTAAAGATTAAGAACCGAGGGGAAAGACATGTATCGCTCAAGCTCGAGGAACCGGAACCTGGCCGCAATGCTGCTCTCCTCCGTTCTATTGTTGGCATGCAGTGGTGACACCGGGCCGGCCGGGCCGGCTGGGGGTACTGGAACGGCGGGACCGCCGGGACCAGCGGGACCTCCGGGGCCATCAGGCGCGTCAACGGTACCGGTGCAGACGGCCGAGAAGATCAACGTGTCTTACGACAGCGTCACGGTGCCCGCGGGCGGCGGCGCGCCGACAGTGGTTGTGCGCCTGACTGACGATCTGGGCTTTGGGCTGACGGGGCTTCCTGCCGCCAACATGAGATTTACGCTGGCACAGCTGACGGCCGGGCAGAACGGTGGCTCCAGTGAATGGCAGTCGTACATTACTCGCGACAGCGGCGGAATCGCCAACGCACAGGCGACCACGGAAACGGCTACAGCGGGCACTTTCGCCGATAACGGCGACGGTACGTATACCTACACCTTTGCAGAGGACCTGACGGCCTACCCTGCCGGCCCGACCTACAGCGAGACCAAAACACATCGGCTCGGTTCGGAGATACGCACGAGCTCCGGCGGATTCCTCCCAGAGAACATCCCGGCCAACAACGCACCTTACGATTTTGTACCCACCGGCGGGGCCGTGATCGAGACGCGCCTGATCGTCAACAATGACACCTGTAACGCGTGCCACGACAACCTCGAATTTCACGGCGAGGCTCGATTCGACATCGAGTACTGCGTGACCTGCCATAACCCGTACTCGATCGATGGCGACACGGTGAACGAGCCCTGGGGCGGTACGGTGGACATGAAGCAAATGATCCACAAGATCCACGGTAACGACAATTTCGAACATTCGCTCACCAACGGCTACTTCATCATCGGGTTTAACGACACTTTGCATGACTACACGGACGTCAAATGGACGCAGGACGTCAGGAACTGCGGGACTTGCCACCAGGAATCCAATACCGCCGTGCCGCAGGCCAGCAACTGGCGCACGGTGCAGAACCGCGCTGCCTGTGGCTCCTGCCATGACGACATCGACTGGGCCGCGGGTGATCACCCCGGCGGGCTGGTATTTACGGACGACACGCTTTGTGCGGGTTGCCACAACGAAACGTCGGGCGCGACGGAACTGCATGTGCCCGAGGTTCACCGCCAGCCCGAGCGCGAGGCCGGCGGCCGCTTCAAGTACAACATTCTGAGCATCAGTAATACCGCAATCGGCGAATTCCCCGTCGTCGAATTCTCGGTCACCGACCCGACCAACGGCGAGGCGCCTTACGATATCCAGAACGACTCCGAGTTCACTACTTGCGACAGAGGCGCGAGCCGGCTCGCTATCGGCATCGCCTGGGACTCGGCCGACTATCATAATAATGACAGCGGCTCATCTCCGGGCCTCGGTATCTCGATAAACCCGTTGTCAGCCTGTGGCGGCACGTCTACGGCCGTCGGCGGCGGTGTCTTCAGCGTCACGTCACCGGTAGCGGTGCCGGCGACCGCGGGCGGTTCGCTGGCCGTCACGATAGACGGGCACCCTGCTGTCGATATCGATGGCGATGGTGAAGCGGAGAGAATTGCCGTTACCAACGTGGTGGACTATGCGCCCATCACCGACACGACGGTGACGAAGCGGCGCAACGCGGTGGCGATCACCAAGTGTGACGATTGCCACAATCAGCTGGCTATGCACGGCAACAACCGCACGGACAATATCGAGGTCTGCGTCACCTGCCACGCGCCAAACGTGACCGACGTCAATCGTCGCGCGGGACAGTGCGAGATCGATCTTGGCCTTGACGACACGTCGGTTGATATGAAGTACATGATCCACAGGCTTCATGCATCCGGCACCGTCGGCGTCCCCTACGAGGTCTGCGGATTCGGCAACTCAACGCATGTCTTCGACTTTGTCTACCCCGGCAAGCTGAACAATTGCGAAGGCTGCCATCTGCCTGGCGGTTACTACCCGGTTGATCCGGCCGAGGTGCTCGGCACGACCGTTGACACCGGTGCAGATCCTGCCTCGCCGACGGACGACGTCGTTATTTCGCCCAATTCATCGGCTTGTTCCGGCTGCCATACCAGCGACCTGGCGAAGAACCACATGGTCCAGAATGGCGGTGACTTCAACGCGACGAAGACAGCGGACAGCAAGCTGATCTCGTCAGGCGCTGAGACGTGTGCCCTATGCCACGGCGAGGGACGATCCGCTGACGTAGCGGCTGTTCACGGCATCGATACATTTGAGTCCAACTAATGACGGCAACCTTGCAGAGTTGCCGTCAGGGAGGCGTCTTCCTGCTGGCGATGGCTTTGATAGCCATAGTGGCCCCTGCCGTTGCCTCGGCGCAGGATGACGAAGCGCCGAATTACAGTCGCAAAGGTGCCGATACCTGCTTCCAATGCCACGACGATCAGACGGTGCTGGGCGTCTTCCGCACCAAGCACGCTGTACCGAGCGATCCGAACTCCCCCTTCGGTCACGGCCAGCTGCAGTGCGAAGCCTGCCACGGCCCGGGTGGTGATCATTCGGGACGAGTGCGTCGCGGCAAGGAGCGTCCGCCGATGGTCCGCTTCGGTTCTGACTCGGGCACGCCCGTTGCCGAGCAGAATGCCTACTGCACGAACTGCCATCTGACCAGTATCGGTTTTGCCTGGCACGGCAGCGCCCACGACATCAATACGGTCGCCTGTGCCGACTGCCACGACAGCCACGTCGAGCGCGACCCGGTGCTCAGCACGGCAACCCAGGCCGACGTGTGTTTCGACTGCCATCAGCAGCAACGGACGCAGTCGATGAAGCCTTATGCACATCCGATTCGCCAGGGCAAGATGGACTGCAGTGGCTGCCACAATACACACGGTGAAACGACTGACGGCCTGCTGGCGAGAGCGACGCTCAATGACACCTGCTACGACTGCCATGCGGAAAATCGCGGCCCCTACCTCTGGGAGCACGCGCCCGTTGCCGAGGACTGCGGCAACTGTCACGATCCGCACGGATCCAATTATCCGGGCATGCTGAGCCTTCGCGCACCGACGCTGTGTCAGAGCTGTCATAGCCAGAGCGGTCACCCCAGCCTGCCGCAGGACGAGCGCGGCCTGCCATCTGCAACACCCTCACAGTACCTGCTGGGCCAGTCCTGCCTGAACTGCCACGACCAGGTGCACGGTTCGAATCACCCGTCCGGCTCGAAGCTGATGCGCTAGGAGTTTGCAGCGATGCATGAGCAAACAAGACGAGCGCCACCTATGTGGGCGAGGACTATGCCGCACGATTTGGCAACGCTACGGGCTATGACGATAAAGGCGGCTACGCCAACGTGGATGGACACGGACGTTATTCGAGCGACGGCTATCAACTGGACTGGATGATCGAAGACCTGGCGCTCGACTCACGGGTCTTCGAACTGGACGGCGGCAGGCAGGGCACTTTCGGTTTCCATGTCGGGTACCGCGAGCTGCCCTACCGTCAGTTCGACACCACGCGCACCGTTTTCGAGCCTTCTCAATCGGATACGTTGACGCTACCGGGCTCATGGGTTCCTGCCGGTCTGACCACCGACATGCCGCGCTTGTCCTCGTCGCTGCGGCGACAGACCATCGAAAGCGATCGCCAGATCATCAGTCTCGGTGGCGACTGGCAGCCGGCCCGGGCATTTCGACTTTACGCCGACTTCCAGCGACAGAACCGGGATGGCATCGAAATCAAGGCCGGATCCAGCTACACGCAGGCATCGCTGCTGCCGCGATGGATTGATTATGAGACGGACCAGGTCGATGCCGGGGTTCAGTACGCGACGGATCGTGCCAGCCTGACGCTCGCGTTTTATGGCTCCTACTTCAGTAACGCGAATCCCGCGTTAACCTGGGACATACCGTTTACGTCGACGCCGGGTTCCGGCCAGTATCGTATGGCCATGGCGCCAGACAATGAATTCCAGCAGGTCTCGCTGTCGGGCGCTTATCGGTTCACGCAGTGGGACACGATCGTGGCCTTTAACGCGGCGTCCGGAAGTGGTGAGCAGAATGAGCCGCTGCTGGCGTACACCAACAACCCGGGGGTGAGCGCCGACGCATTACCGGTCAGTTCGCTGAACGGCGATGTCGATACCGCGAACTACGCGTTGACGGTGACGGCTCGTCCGTTGCCGAAAGGACGCGTCAAGTTCGCCTATCGATATGATGAGCGAGAAAACAATACGCTGCGGTCGAGCTGGAATCGCGTTATCACCGACTTATTTGTGTCCGGCGATATCGAGCAGAATGTCCCGTACAGCTTCGAGCGCTCGACGATCAGCCTGAGCGGCGAACTCGTCGTCTGGAAGGGCATTCGCCTGTCCGCCGGAGGTGAGCGCAAAGAAATCGACCGCGATTTCCAGGAAGTCGCCGAACACACGATCGATGCCGGCTGGGGACAGGCCCGCTGGCGACCGCTCGCCTGGCTGGACCTGCGCATTAAAGGGGGCGCCGAAGAACGCGATATCGATCGCTACGATGAAACGGTCGCCATAAGCCTGGGTCAGAATCCGCTGCTCCGGAAATACAATCTCGCCTACCGCTATCGCAGTTATGGAGAATTCATCGCATCGGTAACGCCCGTTGATTCGTCGGTTTCTCTAAGCACTACGGTGCTTTACGCCGACGACCGCTACAACAAGTCGCTACTGGGCATGACGGACAGCGAAGAAGTTCGCGCGACGGTCGATCTCAACTGGGCAGCCTCGGAGAACTCGTCGCTATACCTGGTGCTCGGTTACGAGAATATCGATGCCCTGCAGCTGGGCAGCGAGCAGTTCGACGTCTGGGACTGGAGCGCGACGCATGACGACACGTTCAATCATTTCGGCGCGGGCTTTCACTGGCGCGAGGCCGACGGCAAATACGATATCCGCTTCGACTACAATCGCAGCGATGGCGAAACCACGGTCGATATCTTAAGTGTCAGCGGCGGCCCGAGCCGACTTCCCGATCTGACGTCGACGCTCGACACCGCGAGCGTCGAGGCCGCCTATCGCTGGTCGGATCGAGTCGACGCAACGCTGGATCTGCGCTACGAGAAATTCGATGTGGATGACTATGCGTTGGTGTCACCCAGTACCGTACCCACGGTCCTTACACTGGACGCAAAGCCCTACGACTACGACGTCTGGGCGTTGGGCATCGGTTTTCGATACAGATTCGGCGACCGCGATATCGAACTCGCCGACTAGGGCCTGTTAACAGTTGCCAGATCGCTACGTTGCCGGGCAGATTCCAACATGTCGAGCAGGAACCCGCGAAACGCCAGCTTCTGGGCCGGGTCGATGATATTGATGGCGCGCAGCCCGGTCAGCTTCTTCACCAGCGCCACGGCCGCCGACGTTTGTGCCGCGGGGCCCGTCACGAGGTCCGGCGTCAGACCGAAGGCCTTTTGTACCCCGACGACCGCGTAGGGATCCGAGGCGCAAAGGATCGCGCAAACGATATTGTCGCCCAGCTCATCCATTACGGCTTCGCCGTTATAGGGCTCCAATGGCGAGGCGCCAGCCTCGACCACCACGAGATCGGGTCTGCGATCATTGATGTGGTTGAGTAGCGGTCTTATCGACGCACGAAAAACTGCCTCAGGCACAACCGTTGATGGCAAACCGGCATCGACGAAATCGTAAATCTCTCGCGCCCCGGTTTTGAGGAAACTCAGAATACCGCGGTATCGCGCAGCGCCGGTCAATTTTGCGCCGATAACGAACAGCCCGGCGCGATCCAGCTCCTTGCAGACGCGGCGACCGGCGGTCGTCTTTCCGGCCGACATCGATGTGCCGAACAGCAGCACCGTGGGAACATCGTATTCATGCGTATCTGACCGCATCGCGAAGTCTGACATCCTGACTTTACGCCCGTCACGACACAGGTGCCCCTGGTACTTCAGCTCCAACGGGTCCGGCAGCAGCGTCGACTTGGAGGTAAAGACAGCCATGAGACCCGCACTGGTCAGCGCGTGCATGATGCCGTCTTCCTTGATATCGGCCCAGCCGCCAACGCCCTCGAGGGTCGCGGCACGATCGCCCAGGGCCCCGACGACCCAGTCGCCGGCTTCGACCTTCACCAAAAGACCGCTGCGATCCTCGATGCGATAAAGTGGCGTCCAGCGGCCGACCACTTCGCCCTGAACGTAGTCGCCGGTGGCCCACTCGGATCGATCCAGTTCGACCAGGTCGAAGTTGCTGTTGCCGAAATCGGCAATACGGGCGACTGAACCGTATACCCTTGTGCTCATCGTCTCATGGCTCGCCTAATTCTCTATCGGCGGCGCTGTCAACAACATCGTCAGCAACGCCGTTCGTTCGAGCGTTCTGTCGATCAAGAGGTGTTCGTGCACGGCATGCGCTCCATCCCCGACCGCGCCGAGTCCGTCCAGCGTTGCCGTGTATTGACTCGCGGTGTTACCGTCCGATCCGCCACCCGCACGAGTCTCTTGCAGCTCAAGTCCAAGCGCTTCACCGGCGCTCTTCGCTAGCTTCCACAACTGTCGGTTACGCGGCGTCGACTGCATCGCCGGTCGGCCGATGCGGCCTTCGATGTGCAGGCGGACGTTTGGCGTCGTCGGTTTGATGGCATGAATAATCCGTTCGATTTCTTCACCCGCCTCAACGGTTGGTACGCGAACGTCCACGACCGCCTTGCTGTGCGGTGCGATGACGTTCGGCTGGATGCCGCCGTCAACCGTGCCAACGTTTACGGTAATGCCCTGTTCAACGTCGTTCAGTTCGAACAGTCTCTGGATGATATGCGACAGCTCGAGGATTGCGCTGGCTCCCGATTCAGGATCGAGCCCTGCGTGCGCCGCTTTGCCATAGACCGTAACCGTAAACCGGCCGATGCCTTTGCGTTCGGTCTTGATGTCGCCGCGTTGCCCGAGCGCAGGCTCCATGACCAGCGTCCGATCCGCGTGCTCCGCCAGCCAACGGACGTAACGAGTCGAGGTGCGGCTGCCGATCTCCTCATCCGCATTCACGAACACGATCGGAACGACCGGCGTTTTCAGATCGAGATCGCGAATTGCACCCAGTGCCAGCACGATCTGTGCGAGCCCCGCCTTCATATCGAAGGTGCCGGGGCCATGTATCACATTGCCGTCGACTGTGAAGGGACGATCGTTCAGCGTCCCTACCGGCCAAACGGTGTCGTAGTGACCCAGCAGCAGCTGCGAGCGACTCCGTTTCGGTCGATTTGCTGGCACCGCGAAGACGTGCCTCGGTTTATTCGGCACGCCCGACTCTCGAGAATCGTATCCGACGCCCGCTAATGCCAGGCGAAGGACACGTCGTACCTCGTCGTGACTCTCGGGTTCGGCGGATGGTGACTCTGCCTCTACCAGCGCCTTCGTCAGGCTTACGAATGTCGACGACTGGTCCTTTACGTAGTCGAGAATCCTGGATGCCGTCGTTGCAGACATGGTGGCGTTACTTCTTCATTGACTCCGGGAAGGGAAACGCATTGGAACGATCGATCGTCGCGAACCGTCCCGGCGAAAGGTACGCAAACAGCGGGGCATCGTGAATCGTCTCCTGATCGTCGGCTTCGGCATGACGCAAGAAACTCTCTTCTGCGTAAGCGGCAATGATCTCGCCGGTGATCAGGCAGTTCTCCCCGAAGCCATCGATGGTTCTGAAATGCCGGCACTCGAAGAACAGGTAACCATCCTCGATAAACGCCCCGTCAATCTGTTTGGCCGGAAACGTGCTCAAATAGTCGATGACGGGCTTGCCGCCGTCGTCGAGGCGGGGCGATGCGGCCAGGCTGGTGATGAGTACCTGTGAGGGCTTCGGATAGCTGACCGTGAATACCCCTGTGCGATCGATATTGCTGCAGGTGCTGTGTCGCGGCGTGCAGACGAAGCCGAAGTAATTCCGCCACCCCATCGGCGTCACCATGTGTTTGGGCGCCAGATCCAATGCACCGTCGGAATCCTTGGTTCCGATCAGCACGAGTGGAGCAACCATAAAGAACTGGTCCCAGACCGGTACGGAGGTGTCGACGTCAACCACGTTTTTTCTTGCTGAAGGCTCCGTCATAGCGATACCTGCTGCCAACAAATCCCCACCTTCCAGCTTATAGCAGCGGCGGTTGGTGCAAATAGGTAGATGCACTACGTCGGCCGGCGCTTCGCGAAGCTCGCCAAGAGGTTTCTGCTATAGTCGCGTGTCACATTCAGGAGCAATAAACATGGCAGCAGCAAAATCCGGGGACACGGTTCGCATTCATTACACGGGAACACTGGGCGACGGCACCCAGTTCGACAGTTCGGCCGGGCGCGACCCGCTGGAATTTGCGCTCGGCGGTGGCCAGGTCATTCCGGGCTTCGACAGCGCCGTGACCGGCATGGCGGTCGGCGATCAAAAAACTGTAACGATCGAGCCGGACGATGCCTACGGCCAGCGGCACGAGCAGCTGGTGCAGCAGGTGCCACGAGACACCCTGCCTGACAGCATCGATCCGACGGTAGGCATGCAGCTGCAAAGCCAGAGCCCGGACGGACAGGTCATGAATCTGGTCATCGTTGAGGTAGACGACGAGTCGATCACGCTGGATGCCAACCATCCCTTGTCCGGACAGGCGCTGACGTTTGCGATCGAGCTCGTCGAGATCGTCTGAGCAACAGACCCTTTATCGTCAGCAGATTCGCGGCAGCGGATCGTCCTCGAGCTCTTCGAGAAAACGCTCTCCGCCCAGGGGCGTCTCCAGAATCACCCGGGTCTCGGAGGCGACGATACGCCCGATCCTGGCGGCACCCTCACCCTCCGGCAGGGCGCGCCATATCGCCAGCGCGGTATCCACCTGTTGTGGCGCGACGACGGCGACGACGCGACCCTCGCAAGCCAGGTAGTAAGGGTCGTAGCCCAGCATGTCGCACACCGACTGCACGGGCTCGCGCACCGGGATCGTCGCCTCGAAGCGCACGCCGAGGCCGGTAGCCTTGATAATTTCGTGGCCGATCGAAGCGAGGCCGCCGCGCGTCGGATCCCGCATGAAGCGAAGCCCGTCCAGGGCCAGCAGCGGCTCGGTCAGGTTCATCACGGGACCCGCGTCGGAAATGAGGTCGCCGCGCAGGCCGAATTCCTCGCGTGCAAGCATTACCGCCGTGCCATGATCACCAACGGGACCGCTGACAATCAGGACGTCGCCATCCTCTATCAATCGCATCGCCGGCCTCACGCCCGGAAGCCCGCCAGGTAAATGCCGCCGCCCTCGCCTCGACGCACAACCTTGGTGTCGCCCGCGCTGATTCTTACGCCGGCTTCGACGGCTGCCGTGTTGAGGCTCGCAACGATACGCTCGAGCCGGGCAATTTCGAAGCCCTCCTCGATGAATGCATTTAGCGTCAGGTACATCGGACGCGCACCGGAGACCGCAAGATCGTTGGTGGTGCCATGCACTGCCAGGGAACCGATGTCACCACCGGGAAACTCGAGCGGCTGAACCGTAAAGCCGTCGGTGGTGATCATGACCTCCTCACCGCCGAGATCGATCGGGACGGCATCAGCCTGTACGTCAATCTTGCTGCCGGCCAGCTGCTGCGCGAACACCTCCTCGATCAGCTCGCGCATGAAGCGACCGCCGTTGCCATGCGCGAGCGAAATGCGGTCATCTTCCATCATTTGTCTCCCGTTGTTGCCGGGCATCACGAGCCGCGACCTCCGCCGCCTGGCCGAAACTCAGTGCAGCGTCGTTGCACGGCAACATTTGCGGCAAACGGACCTTGAATCCGGCGTCCTGCAGGAGGTTCAGCGCTTGCTCTGTCAGCACGCGATTCTGGAAGACGCCGCCGCACAGGCCGACGTTGTCGATGGCGTGCTTTTCGCGCACGGACTCGGCCTGCCGCAGGATCGCGGTCGCAATGCTGGAGTGAAAAACTTCGGCACGTGCTGCAGGGTCTCGGTGACGGTCGGAAATCACCTCGAGCAACGGTTGCCAGTCGCTGCGCAGCACACCGTTTGCATCCGAATTGACCGGCAGCTCAACCGCGGGCGCCGCGCCGCGACACAGAGACTCGAGGACCATCGGACCCTGCGCCTCGAAACTCGTAACCGGCAGGTCGCAGATAATGGCCGCCGCGGCATCGAACAGCCGCCCGGCAGCGCTGGTCTCCGGACAATTCAGTCGATTTTGCCATGCGGCCTGGGCAAGACCGTCCGGGTCGGGACAGTCGGGCCACAATCGATCGCATTCCCAGTGCAGCGCAGCGGCGCTGCGCCAGGGTTCTCGCCCGGCCCGCTCGCCCCCCGGCAGTCGAAACTTTCTCAGGCTTGCCACGCGCCGCCAGTAACCCGGAACACCCAGCAGGGCTTCTCCACCCCAGAGCGTCTCATCCTCGCCGAGACCGACACCGTCCCAGGCGAACATCAGCCACTGCCCGGGTTGATCGAGCTCCGCGGCGACGGCGCTTGCATGCGCCTGGTGGTGCCAGACGCGCTCGACGGGCAATTCGGACTGGCGCAGTGCCCAGCGATGCGTGGTATAGCCGGGGTGTGCGTCACAGGCTATGCGGGCAGCGCGTACGCCGTATAATGCCTGCAGGTCAGCGGCGACCTGCTCGAAGACCGCGAGGCTCCTCGGGCTGTCCATTTCGCCGATATGCGGTGAGACAACCACGCGATTGCCCCAGCTCAGTGCCAGCGTGCCTTTCATGTGGCCGCCAACGGCCAACAGCGGCACTGTCTGCGGGCACGGCAGTTCAAGCTCCCGCGGCGCGGCGCCACGGCCGATGCGGAGTGGTCGCATCTCATCATCGATACGGCGGAACACCGGGTCATCGGCCGGCCGCACGATGGGCCGGTCATGTTGCAGGAATCCATCGGCGATTTTCCCGAGGCGCGCCGACGCCTCCCTGTTATCGGTCAGCACCGGCTCGCCGCTGATATTCCCCGATGTCGCGACAACCGGACCATCGAGCTCGTGCAGCAGCATTTGGTGCAGCGGACTGTAGGGCAGGAAGACGCCGATTTCTGCCAGTCCGGGCGCGACATTACCGGCCAGCGTACAGCCTGGACTCTTCGTCGCCAGTACGATCGGCCGGATCGGGCCGGCAGCGAGTTCCGCCTCCTTTGCGCGCAGGTCGACAAAGCCACGCGCGGCATCGAGCCCGTCACTCCCCTGCAGCGGAAACATGACGGCCAACGGTTTATGCGGACGGCGTTTTCTCTCGCGCAGTTTTTCGACGGCCATGTCATTGCATGCGTCGCAGACGACATGATAGCCGCCGATTCCCTTGACGGCGATGACGGAACCATCGCGTATCGCCTCGACGGCAGCGCTCAGTGCCTGGTGCGTGTCCGCGATATCGGCCCGACCGGTTGCCTCAAACGTCAGCTGCGGCCCGCATTCGGGACAGGCAACCGGCTCCGCGTGAAAGCGACGATCGAGCGGATCACGATACTCCCTTTCGCAGTCTGCACACAGCGGAAAGCCGGCCATGCTTGTGTTCGGGCGATCGTAGGGCAGTGCTTCAATCAGCGTGTAGCGCGGCCCGCACTGCGTGCAGTTGATAAAAGGATAGCGATAGCGGCGATCCTTTGGATCCTGCAGTTCGGCGCGGCAGTCGTCGCACATGAAGTAATCGGGCGGCACAAACACCTGTGCGTCGGCACTTGCCGAGCTCGTTACGATTTCGAAGCGCTCCGCAAGTGGTACATCGATCGATTCAACGCGCGTTATCTCCGGACGCGACAGCGGTGGCGCTTTCGCCACGATGTCGCCTTGAAACTTCGCAAGATCAGACACGCGACCGACCGCGACGACCTCGACTTCGCCGAGTTTATTCTGCACCGATCCGCGCAGGCTGTTCTCGAGGGCGAGCCGGTAAACGAACGGGCGAAAACCGACGCCCTGTACATGACCCGCGAGGGTTATCCGGGCTGCCGCAACGTCGTCCTTGAGTCGCTCCGCCGCATCAGCCAACGGCTCTCCCCTTCTTGTCGCCTTCCCACTCGTTGTCACGGTATCCGGCAGACCACCAGATCCGGCAGGCACCTTCGTCCGACACCATGCATGGGCCAATCGGTTTTCTCGGCGTGCACGCCGCACCGTAGAGTCGGCATTGATTCGGGTAAATCTTGCCCAGCACGACCTTGGCGCAGTCACAGCCGGGCGGCATTTCACCGACCCGTTTACGCGATTCATCGGCGTAGGAGCGAAACCGCTGACGCGCGTCATGGGCGGCATAGGCCTCGCGAAGCGCGAAGCCGGACCTGGGGATGACGCCGATGCCACGCCAGTTCGCATCGACGACGTCCATCACCTGCTCGAGCTGCCGGCGCGCTTCGACGTTGCCGCCGGCTCGAACAACTTCGGGATAACAGTTATCGAGGAAGTGTCTTTCTTCCTTGAGTTGGCGCAGCACGGAGTACATCGCTGCCAACAGCGAGACCGATGTGAATCCGGCGACCGCCGCCGGAATGTCGTGCTTGTCGACGACGAACTCCCATTCCTCCGGTCCCATGACGGTCGACACGTGCCCCGGCGCAATCAGCGCGTCGAAACCGGGCGTGTCAGAATCCAGCAACAGGGCAACGGCGGGCCAGGTTAGCCGGCCGGAGAGCAGCACCAGCAGGTTGTCCGGCGCGCCTTCGGCAAGCATGGATGCCACCGGCGCCGTCGTCGTTTCGAAACCGGCGGCGAAGAAAACGACCGGCCGCGACGGGTCTTCCTCCGCAATGCGAACGGCGTCTATCGGTGAAGCGATCGGGCGGATATCCGCGCCAGCGGCTTTCGCCTGTTCCAGAGAACGCGGTTCGCGCTTCGGCGCATTGACCGGTACGCGCAGCATGTCGCCAAACGCGACGAGGGTGATGTCTTCATGAAGCGCGAGCTGAATCGCCTCGTAGACATCTTCCTCGGGGCAGATGCAAACCGGACAGCCGGGCCCGGGTACCAGCTCGACGTTACCAGGAAGAACCGCCCGCAAACCCGCAGCCGAGATTGATCGCTCGTGACCACCGCACACATTCATGATTCGCACAGGCCGATCGAAATCGAGCGCATTGATCGCCTGCAAGCGGTCGGCGGCGCCCATAGTCATGCCGTGTCTCCGCCAGCCTTTTTCGCCGGCATCGATGTCCTGTCGACGTGGTCGATTTCGCGCCTGATCCAGTCGAGCCATCCGCTGATGCCCGCCCCCGATCGGGCGGAGACCTCCATCACCGGCGCCTGGCTTGCCAGCTGCCGCAGACACTCGGTCGCGTACTCCGGCTCGAAATCGTCGAGGACCGGAAGCAAGTCCGATTTTGTGATGACGACGAGATCGGCGGCGCGAAACATCACCGGATATTTTGACGGCTTGTCATGTCCTTCCGGCGTGGACAGCAACGTCACGTTCAAATGCTGACCAAGGTCGAAGCTGGCCGGGCAAACGAGGTTGCCGACATTCTCGATAAACACGACGTCGATACCCTCGAGATCCAGATTGTGTAGCGCCGTGTGCACCATGTGGGCATCCAGGTGGCAGGCACTGCCAGTGCTGATCTGCACGGCAGGAACGCCCTTGTTACGAATACGTTCGGCATCATTTTCGGTTTCGAGATCCCCTTCCACCACGGCGACTTTTAGCGCACCCCCCAGCGCCTCGATCGTTGTCTCCAGGAGCGCCGTCTTGCCGGCGCCCGGCGACGACATGAGATTCACGGCGAGTACGCCGTGACGCTCGAAGTGCTCGCGATTGTGAAGCGCCTGGTGATCGTTGGCATCAAGCAGGCCCTTCAACACCTCGACGGACTCGTTGCCTCCCGATGTCCTGGCCAGGTGTCCACCGGATGCTACGAGATGTTCATTGCCCGGAGTTACATTACAGCCACAGGTGTCACACATCGTGTTTTCCTCGTGATCTTTTTCGGGGGGCGGCCGGTCAGGCTTCAGTCGCCAGCATTTCGTCGAACAAGGCCCAGGAATCCGCGGCATCCTGCTCCGAGACCTTCTGAATGGCATAGCCAACGTGGACCAGTATGTGGTCCCCAGGCGCGAGCGTCTCGTCCTGGAGCATGAACAGACTGACCTCGCGCTCGATACCCCTGGCCTCGCAGGTACATTGAAAGCCGTCTATTTTTGTTATTCGCATGGGTACAGCTAGGCACATAGGTGTACTCCGACATTGCATATGACTCGGCTCTAATATACTAAAGGAACTGTCCCATGTGGGAGCGTGGGACGCAGCGAATCTGTAGGTAATTACGCCTACAACGAGCCGGGAGAGGACAACATGCGAAACCAGACCGTTTTGAATTCAAGCACCTCACTAACGGCCCAGGGCCTTGCGTGTTGTTGGGCGCTCCTCTGCATGTTTCTGATCGCCTGGTCGGCGCCGAGCGCTGCGAACGAGACAGCGGTTCCCGACGTTGGATGGGCCGCAACCCTGACGAGCGGTTGCGCGGACTGCCATGGCGTGGACGGCCTCGCGCGGGAAAATCTGGACGCGCCGGTTATTGCGGGGATGCCGGCGGCGCACATCGAAGAAGCTGTTTATGCGTACAAGGACGGCGCGCGACAATGTCGTTATGAACCCCTGATGTGCGAAACGGTGCTGCATACCAGCGACGCGCGCATTGCCGATCTGGCCGAACATTACGCCAGCCAGCGGCGCGGTCCGTCGAACGAGCCTTATGACACTGCGCTCGCCACCAAAGGGGAAAAAATACATGCCGAGCATTGCGGCCAGTGTCACGTATCCCCGGACGATCCCGAGGTGGCCGATGCGCTCGGGATCCCCCTGCACGGACAGCGCGGCGTGTACTTGCGCTACGCGCTGCAATCCTACAAGGATGGTCGCCGCGAAAACCTGCTGGAGGCGATGGGCGAAAAGCTCAATGTGATCGGGCCGGACGACATCGAAGCGCTGGTTAACTACTACGCCAGCTACTAGGGATCATTTGTGAGCCACCGCGTGCGAGGCTTTATTGCCCCTGTCTTCTTATGCCGGCGATGAAGCCCAGCACGCTCAGGATTGGCTATCGGTACCGTCCTAACCGTCTCGCATCTGAATACGATGCAATCGTCATCGGCTCGGGCATGGGCGGACTGACGACCGCCGCCCTCCTCAGCGAACTCGGCAAGAAAGTCTGCGTCCTGGAGCAGCACTACACGGCCGGCGGCTACACCCATTCCTACGAGCGCAACGGCTACGAGTGGGACGTCGGCGTGCATTACATCGGTGACGTCGGCGCCAAAACCCAGACGCGCCGCATGTTCGACTTCCTGTCGTCCGGAAAGCTCGAATGGGCACCGATGGACGCAGAGTACGATCGCTTCTACATCGGCGACAAGGTTTTCAACACCCGAGCCGGCAAACAGCAGTTTCGCGACAACCTCGTTCGGCAGTTCCCCGAAGAGGAGACGGCCATCGACAGCTACATGGAACTGCTCGCGAAGACCGGCGGCGCGCTGTCGGCATTCGGCATGGGTCGCGCGATGAAACCCTGGCAGCAGACGCTGGCCAGGCCCTATCTGAACTTCAAGATACCGAGCGTGTTCTTTCGCACGACCTACGACGTCTTGAGTGAACTCACGGACAATCAGGACCTGATCGCCGTTATCTGCGGCCAGTGGGGCGACATGGGCCTGCCGCCGAAGCAGTCGACATTTATGGTGCACGCGATGATAGCCCGCCACTATCTGTACGGTGGCTACTACCCGGTCGGCGGGGCATGGAAGATCGCCGACACCATAATCCCCAAGATTCAGAAGTCCGGCGGCGAGGTCTATACCTACGCACGCGTCGAGGAGATTATCGTCGAGGGTGGGGAAGTCCGCGGCGTTCGTATGAAGGACGGCCACCGTATCGACTGTGGGTGCGTCATCTCGTCGGCCGGCGTGGACAACACGTTCAGACATTTGCTACCCACCGACGTCGCCAATAAGAGCGGCTACACGAAAAAACTGCCGCACGTGCAGCCCAGCTTCGCACACCTCGGCGTATACATTGGCCTCAAAGGAACCGCGGAGGAGCTCGGCCTCCCGAAAACCAACTTCTGGATTTACCCGAGCAACGACTATGACGCTGCCGTCGACGCGTTCGTGCAGGATAAGAACGCGCCGTTTCCGGTCGTCTACATCTCTTTCCCGTCGGCCAAGGATCCAGACTATCTGAACCGTCATCCGGGGACCTCGACCATCGAGATTGTCGCTCCTGCGCCGTACGCGTGGTTTGCAAAATGGCAGGAAACAACCTGGGGCAAGCGCGGGGATGATTACGATGCGTTCAAGGCAGCGCTGGGGGAACGCCTGATGGCGCACCTGTACGAAAAGTTGCCGCACTTACGCGACAGCGTCGACTACTACGAGGTGTCGACGCCGCTATCCACCAACTGGTTCGGTGGTTACCACCAGGGCGAGCTTTACGGCCTTGCGCACACCTCTGAACGCATGCAGCAGGACTGGCTGCGCCCAAAGACCAGGATTCCGGGACTGTGGCTGACGGGCCAGGACGTCCTCACCTGCGGCGTCACCGGCGCCATGATGGCCGGTATGCTGACCACGATGAGCCTGGTCGGCCCGCGCAAGATGGCGCCGCTGATGAAACAGATCTACGGCTAGCCCGGAAAGGGTTAGGAGTGCACGATCAGCACGTCGCAGGGCAGGTGATCCAGCGTCTTGGCCGCCGTGCTGCCCACGATGCGCTGCTGCAATCCCGAGCGAGCCAGCGCGCCCATGACGACCAGGTCCGACTCGTGCTCGCGCGCAAATGTCGGCAACAATTCATGCGTCCTGCCCGGCAGTTGATGCACAGCTTCCGCATCAATGCCGTATTCTTCGGCCAGGCCGTCCAGCGCATCGCGATGCTCTTTGCGAATCTTCTCATCCAGTTTTTCGACAGCCAGCCTCTCCGGCTTGATTCTCCAGGTGACGCGCGAACCAATTTCCTCGAGCCTCTGGTAGCTGTGAAACAGCAGCAGTTTTCCGTCGCTCTTGTCCGCCATTTTCCGGGCGCTGTTGATGATTTCGCGATCCAGGCTGGCATCCTTGTCGTGGCTGTGAACCGGATCGACTGCGGCGATCACGACGGGTGAACTCTGCCACTCGTCGCCTTTTACGAACCACAGCGGCCGCCGTAATTCGCGGATCAGCTGCCAGTCGGTATGCGCAAGCGAGGCGCGCTCGACCAGGCTGTGGCGATGCGTCCCTTTGACGACGAAGTACGCGTCGCAGGCGTCCGCTTTGGATACGATCATGTCGGCTTCGGGCCGCTCGGTAGACACGTTCGTGGTAACCGCGACACCCTGTTCCTCAACCGATGCGGCCAGTCGCTGCAGCAAGGCTTGCTGCTCGTTCCTGACTTCATCCGCCAGCATCTGCATCTCGAGGATATAGACGAAACTGTCGCCGAGATAGTTCGTCACCGGTTCGCTCAAGACCAGTTCAAGATCGCAATCGAATAACTTGGCGAGCCACGCCGCCCGTGCGACGACGACTTCCGGATTATTTTCGAGCTCGACGATACAAAGGATCGTTTTTGCCATGATCGTCTCCTTGCAACTTCGCAATTCCAGCGTATCCCTTCGCTTTTCGCGATGCACTTCGTATAACTACGACTTCACAGCGCGCAAATCGACGCGGAAAGACGCCACGGCAGGCTGGCGTTGATTATACTTTCGTATCACTGTAACAGGAGCCTGGAGTGATGCCCGAGCCTGCGCAAAAACTGTTCGCCGTCGTGCTCGCTGCGGGGCGCTCGTCCCGTTTCGGCTCGACCAAGCAGGCCGCCAAACTCGAACAGGTTTCGCTGGTGCGAAGAGCAATCGATACGGCCGCATCTGCGCTTGAGGATCGCGTAATCACCGTCATCGGTCACGATTCGGCGACCGTTATTCAGGCCATGGACACCGATTCCGGTTTCATCATCGTCAACGAGGCATACGACGAGGGGTTGGGCAGCAGCATCGCCGCCGCCGCTCGTGCGTGCGGCGCGCATGCCGACGCTCTGCTGCTGCTGCTCGCGGACCAGGCACTTGTCACGGACGAACACCTGCGAACACTGATTGACGCCTGGTCTGGTAATGCTGACGAAATCGTAGCAACTGCCTACAACCACTCGCTGGGCCCGCCTGTTCTCATGCCGCGCGCGACATTCAGCGATCTTCGCGCGCTCAGCGGCGACCGCGGCGCCCGCGCACTACTGTCCGACGACCGATTTCAACTGAAGACCGTTCGATTCGAAGCGGCGGCCGTCGATATCGATACGCCCGAGGATCTACGCCGGTTGGCGCAATATCCGGGCTAGCCGCGCTGACTTAAGTACTGCTGCATCTCGGCAATGATGGACAGGGCAATGGGGCCCGGCCCCCGGCCGCCCAGGTCGATACCGGCAGGTCCATGCAGCCGGTCTCGCAATGCATCCGCAACGTCATCCAGTTCCCTCAGCAGCCGGTTGCGCCGGCCGATCGGTCCCAGAAGGCCGATGTAGCCGACGCCCGACGTCGCCAGCTGGCGCAGATAGGAGCGATCGCTCGCCAGGTGATGACTCATGACGATCGCCGTGTCGAATTGGTCGAGGTCGATTTGCCGATGGAGTTCGTCGACCGCACAACAAATGACGTGGGTGCGCGCGGGAAACGAGCGGCTCTCGATATACGCGGGCCGATGATCGCAGATCGCGCATCGCCAACCCAACTCGTGCGCGATTCGGATGACCGGTTCCGAATCCAGGCCTGCCCCCAGTACCAGCAGCGCGGGCGGCGGCTCGATTCGCGCATAAAGCACGGTACATCCGCCGTCCGGGGTGTCCGTGTGACGCACGGTGCCGGATGCTGTCTCGCCGAATTCGCGTTGAACCGAATCCGCCAGATCGTCGTCCATGCCGAAACTCTGAAACGTGTCGCGATGGAGAATCGCTGTCGCACCGACATTGATTGCCGCCGAGCTGGCGGCAATGACGATGGCAACTCTCGCCGCGTGTCCGCCGTCGATGATTTCGGCAATCGTCGCGAACGGCTGATAGCCCGACTCCTTCGTCAACGGCTGCAGCAACACGCGCATCGTCCCGTCGCAGCCTACGCCGAGCCCCCAGAGTTCGTCGTCCGCACTCAGATCGTAGCTCGCGGTTTCCGCGGCACAAGTGTCGACGACACGCCGGGCACGCTCGACGAGATCGCCCTCCAGGCAGCCGCCGGACAGCATGCCGCAGAAATTGCCGCTGCTGTCGATGATCATCTGCCCGCCCGCCTTGCTATAGGTGGAACCGACGGTCTCGAAAACCGTTGCCAGCACCAGGGGCTGACCGTCTGACGAGCGTACCTTGAAATACTCCAGCAGGTTCATGAACTTCCAAATATCCCGACGTATAAAAGACGTACGGCCGTGATCGTTACGAGCGCCTTGAAGACCGTCCGAAACACGCTTTCTGAGATGCGATCGATCACCATCTTGCCGACCCAGGTGCCCAATAGCGCCGCCACAATGGAGGCGACGATGATCTGCAGGTACGGTCCGTAGTCAAATCCGTTGAGCGCATAGCCGGAGATTTTCAACAGGCTCATGCCCGTCAGGCTCGCCGCCATCGTACCAACGATTTGCCGCTTGTTGAGGCCCGTATGCAGGATGACCGCGTGAAACAGCGCGCCGTAGGCAAACAGCGTCGACAGCAGCGAATGAATGAAACCGACGATCGCCCAGGGATTGCGCAGCTTTGGACGCCAGCCGATCTCCGGTATCCAGATCGCGATCAACATGACGATGCTGATCGCCGTCGCGATGATCGTTTCGGGTAGCTCGACATAGATCCGCGAGCCGATGGCAACCGCGATCACGCTGCCGACGAGGAACGGGCGGGCGATTCGCCAGTCGATGTCGCGCCAGAAGAAAGCCGCGCGGGTGGACGTCGAGCCGATCAGCAGCGTCGAATGGATCGGCACGATCGCCGAGACCGGTAATACGACGCTGGTGACCGCGAGGATGATCAGCGCGCCGCCTGCCGAAAACGCAGCGTTGCACACGGCAGCAAGAAAACTGCCGCCGACGATGATGTAGAACGTTGAATCGAGTTCCGGCACGCGGCTATACGGTACCCCATTTCGTCTCTACGCAGATGCCGATAGTGCGATCGTAGTTAATGTGGATGCCCGTCGTCTTCTCAATATCATGCCAATAATCGATCAGAGATTCCCTGCTACCCCAGATTATATTTTCTCACGACGGGCATCAGTACGGACAATGCCAGAATATGCCTGCGCCTCGGAATGATGCGCCAATCCCCGGCCCGCTTGGTAAAACTTTCGATCCCCGGGGTAACCAGAGGCTGGCCAGGGCCAGCCTGGCCGGGTTCTTGAACGGATCGGTATACTAGCCAGAATTGACCTTCCGGACCGGTGACTTGATTCGAGTCATGCTTATTGCCGTTGGCGTGCTGGCAGTCGTATTCCCGTACGGCGAAACCGATGCTCGCCCGGCAGCCTCCCCGGTAATGACTGCGGGCAGGCTTATCGTTGACCCGGTTAACGACGGCAAAGTCATCGGCGACGAAGCGTGGTCGAGCCTGGTTCCAGCGACTGCTTTCTGGCAGGTACAGCCGGACGAAGGGGAACGATCGACGCAAAGGACCGAGGTGTACGTCGGGTACACCGATACTGCTTTGCACATCGGTGTGGTTGCCTACGACGATGACCCTGGTGAGATCATCGTTTCGGACAGCCGCAGGGATTCGAGCCTCGACGATACCGACGCGTTCCTGGTTGTCATCGACGGCCTCCTCGACCGACAAAACGGCTATGTGTTTGGCACGAACCCCGCCGGAATCGAGTACGACGGACAGGTTACGAAGGAAGGCTCCGACGACTTCGGCGCCGGCGGCGGCGATTTCAACCTCAACTGGGATGGCACCTGGTCGGTGAGTTCACGGATCAGCGACATCGGCTGGAGTGCCGAATTCGAGATTCCGTTTCGAACGCTGCGATACGGATCCGAAGTGCGCCAGGACTGGGGAATCAATTTCCAGCGAAACATCCGCCGCAACAACGAGATTTCCTACTGGGCGCCGCTCGAGCGTAATCGCAATCTGTATCGCGTATCCGAAGCCGGCACCCTGCGAGGCATCGAGCCGCCACCGCAGCGCAACTTCAAGATTACGCCGTATGTGCTCGGCCAGTCGCGTCGTGGCGGTGAGCTTGACGGCACCGAAAACGACTCGGACTTTGGCTTTGACATCAAGTATTCGGTTACACCCAGCCTGACGCTCGACCTGACCTACAACACCGACTTTGCGCAGGTGGAAGCCGATGAGCAGCAGGTGAACCTCGATCGATTCAACCTGTTTTTTCCCGAGAAGCGGCCGTTTTTCCTCGAAAACGCGGATCTTTTCAGTGTCGGCAACGGGCAGGAAGTCGAGATGTTCTTCAGCCGCCGCATTGGTATCGGAGACGACGGTGATCGGATACCGGTAGAAGGCGGCGCACGCCTCTCCGGAAAGCTGGGTGAGCGAACCAATCTCGGCTTTCTCTACATGGGCACGGAGGCAATAGCGGGTATTGCTCCGGGCAATGAATTCTTCGTCGCAAGGGTCAACAAGGAACTCGCCAACCGATCTGCCGTCGGTGCGATCTTTGTGAATCGGCACGGCGACGGCAGTCATCTCGTCGGTACCGGAGACGACTACAATCGCACCTACGCGATCGATGGCCGCTGGGGCATCGGCGACAACCTGCTTCTGCAAAGCTGGGCGGCGAAAACAGAAACGCCGGGGCTTGATGGCAAGGATCACGCATTTGCGCTGTCTTCGGAATGGAGCTCCGCCGAGTGGGCGATGAGCGCCGCCTACGCGGAAGTCGGCGAGGATTTCAATCCGGAGGTCGGTTTCCTTGCGCGCAGCGATTATCGCAAAGTCAGGCTGTTCGCTTTGCGCCGAGTGCGACCGGAGGACCTCTGGGACCTCCTGGAGATTCGACCACACGCGTCCTACACCGGGTTCTGGAAGTTCGACGGCTTCCAGGAGACCGGCTTCCTGCATCTGGACGTTCACTGGGAGTTCAAGACGGGAGCGGAGATCCATACCGGCACCAATTTCACGCGCGCCGGCGTCGTTGAGCCTTTCGATATCATCGACGGCGTCACGATACCTGTGGGCACCTACGATCATGCGGAAGTCGCTCTCAACTACTTCGGCGATGAGTCCAGGCCGCTGAGTTTCAATATCCGGAGTGTAGTCGGCGGACAGTTCGGTGGTGATCGTGTTTCCCTGACCACCGGCGTGAATTATTGGTCCGGCCAGAAATTCCGATCCGAGCTGTCGTTCAACTACAACGAATTCGACCTGCCGGTGCCGGGCGGTCAGTTCACGGCAAACCTGCTACGCCTCAGACTGTCGTATTCCTTCACGACGAAGGTGCAGCTGCAGCTGCTGAGCCAATACAACGAGATCGACGACACGCTCGGCACCAATGTTCGCTTTTCCTGGTTACGCGATGCGAACTCCGGGCTCTATCTTGTCTATAACGAAGTCGACGAGCGTGGCATCGGAGCGCTTCCCACCGGCCGCGAGTTTATAGTGAAATACAGTCACATCTTCGACCTATTCCACTGATAACAAGGCGGGTCCATGGCGAACTCCGATTTGAGCACCACCACCAGCGTTAAAGACGTCAAGCAGCTGGGGATCTGGGCTGCGCTGGCCAGCCTGTCCTATGTCTTCTGGATTTGCGGGGCCATGGAAATGGTCGAGCGCCTGGCCTACTACGGCGTTCGGCAGGTCTCCAGCCTGTATGCAACCGACGCAGCCTCGAACGGCGGCCTCGGCCTGACCGGCGCGGATGTCGGCATCATCTTCCTGTTCTGGGCGCTGATGCAGTCTTTCGTTCCGGTATTTACCGGCGGCATCTCCGATCGTGTCGGCTACAAGGAAACGATTTTCGCGTCGACCGTCTTCAAGATTCTCGGCTACCTGCTGATGGCCTGGTTCCCCACCTTCTGGGGGTTCATGGCGGGTGCCCTTGTGCTTGCCTTTGGTACCGGAATATTCAAGCCGGGCATCCAGGCCACCATCGTGAAGTCGACGAGCCGCGAGAACAGCTCCATGGCGTGGGGCGTTTTTTATCAGACTGTGAACATCGGCGGTTTTATCGGACCGCTGCTCGCGGCACAGCTGCGGCAGCTGGAATGGTCCCACGTCTTCTACGCGTGTGCCGGCATTATCTCGATCAACTTCCTGCTGCTCCTGACCTACAAGGAACAGGACAAGGAAGAGCGGCTCGCACACCGTGCGAAAGTGAAATCCGGCGGAATCAGGGAAGTCAGTCTCTGGCGGGACAGCCTCGGCGAACTGCTGCGACCGATAATGATCTGGTACATGATCCTGTTTTCGGGATTCTGGTTCATGCTGATGGCGTTCTGGGACGTGGCGCCGCTTTATTTCCGCGACTGGGTTGATACGTCGGTGATGGTGCAGCATCTGTTTGGCGCCGACGGCACCTCGAACCCAGCCCTTATATTCCTGCTCGGCATGACGCAGGACGGTCAGAGAATTCAGCCGGAGGGCCTCGTCAACCTCAATGCCATGATGATCATGATCTTCTGTTTCATCGTCGCCGGCTGGAGCGCATTGATGAAGGCGACCAATTCGATGGCAGTAGGAACATTCCTGGCGGCCGCCGCGCTGCTGACTATCGGTGGCTTCAACTACGTCTGGATCATGGTGCTGGCCATCGTCTGTTTCTCGATGGGTGAAATGCTCTCCAGTCCGAAAAGTTCAGAGTACCTTGGCAACATCGCGCCGCAGCAGAAGAAAGCGATGTACCTGGGATTCAGCCAGCTCCCGATCGGCATCGGCTGGTCACTCGAAGGCTTTCTCGGTCAGTACCTCTATGGGAAATTCGGGTCCAAGGACACCATCTCGCGAGATGAACTGCTCGATCGGGGAATCGCACAGCCCGACATCGATGCGGTACCTATTGGCGAGGCCTTCCAGAAGCTAATCGAGGTATCGGGACAGTCGGCCGAGGCGCTGACGGCCGAAATGTATGCCGCGAACAACGTCGGCACGGCCTGGTACATCATGGGTGCGGTGGGGCTGGTTGCAGCGGCAGGGCTTTATGCTTACGGCCGCTGGACGTATCAGCTCAAGGAGTAGTCCGCTCAGGTCGCCTGTTTTTCGTCGGATCCCGCAGGATGATCATTGCCGCTGCCCTTGTTGCTGCCTGCGCTGCGCCAGATCGACACGACAACCGATGCGATTACCGATACAAGCCCCATCGCGAGGTAGACCGGACTCATCGGCGCATCGAAGCCCAGGTAGAATACGCCCATGATAAAACAGGCGCCCATGGCAGCGTATACGGTGGGCAGCGATTTGTAGATGGGTTCAGGCAACCACATGATTTGACACTCGTTTATTGCACAATACTACGCCAAATCATGCGTGAAAACAGCAGGTTTAGCTGTGATGCGGGTCACGCAAACAGCGGCTCTGCCGTAGAGGCGGTCGCAACCTTCTGTCGCGCTAGGCGTAATCCTGCGCGACATCCTCGATGCATTCTATCGCTCGTATGACACCCTGCTCCGCCAGCGCGCCCGGGTCCGACTTGATTGCCCGGTACAGTTCGGCACCGCTCCCCTGCCATGCGAGACCTTCGATCCCGATCCAGGTATTGCGTTTTTCCTTTGCTTCATACATGGCGGCATCGGCGACCCCAAGCACCTCCTCCCAGGAGAAGAGATCGGGGCGTTCCTTGAGGAACGGGTAGGATGCATAGCCGATGGACGTGGTAATCCTCGCGACCTGGCCGTCGCCGACTGGAAATACCCGATCCGACAGGCTGTGCCGAAGGCGCTCGGCGAGATTGGCCGAATATTCGCGATTGGTCTCGCGCGCGACGATCAGGAACTCGTCGCCGCCCCATCGAATGACATCGTCCGATTTGCGGCATGCCTCGAGTAATACGTCACGGATCTGCAACAACAGGCGGTCGCCGGCCTCGTGGCCGCAGTTGTCGTTGACCGGTTTGAAATTGTCGAGATCCACCATCAGGAAAGACAGGTCGTTGTTGCCGCAGGGCCGCATGGTTTCCGTGCCGTCGCGATAATGGCGCAGAACGAGGTCCACGTCTTTGCCGATTTGCTGGAACAGGTAACGCCGGTTTCTCAAGCCCGTCAGCGGGTCTGTCGTACTTGCTTCCAGCAGCTTCGAGTTGACGACCTTGAGGTCCCTGTTGCGCGTATTGAGTTCCTCGGTGCGCTCCTCGACTTCGTGCTCGAGACGCCGGCTGTATTCGAATTCTCGCTGCAATTTGGCCTGCTGGCTGCGCCAGAAAAGCAGAATGGCCGAGAATGCGAAAGTGACATACAGCAAATACGCCCACCAGGTCTTCCAGGGTGCATGGGCGACCGTCAACGGCAATTCAATGCCGGCCTCGCTCCATACGCCATCGCTGTTCGCGGCGCGTACCTTTAACACGTAATCTCCGCCGTCGAGGTTTGTGTAGGTGATGCGCCGCTCATTGCCAGCATCGACCCAATCTTTGTCGAAGCCCTCGAGCATGTACGAGTAGCGATTCTCCTTCGGCGCAGTGAAATCCAGCGCAGAGACACCAAAGGTGATTACGTCATCCTGATAGCCGAGGTCCAGCCCTGGAATCAGCTCGTAGGGCTGATCGGATGCGACCGGTTCGTTAATGATTGACAATGATGTCAACACGACCGGAGGCGGCGTTGTGTTCAGTTCGAGATCGGCCGGGTCAAACTTGTTGAAACCATTCGCGCCACCAAAGTACAAGGTTCCGTCAGGGCTTGCGTAATTGGACCCGAAGTTGAACTCCTCACCCTGCAATCCCTGACTTTCATGGTAGTACCTGACCTGCCCTGTGCCGGGGTTGAAACTCGTCAGCCCCTGTGTCGATGAGACCCAGAGATTCCCATTCCTGTCTGACTCGATGCCGTAGATGGCGGTACGCGGAACCCCGGCTGGCGTGATGACTTCCAGAGCGCGAGTTCCGTCGTCAGACGACGACTTCGCCAATACGCGGTCCAGTCCCTGGCGGGTGCCGACCCAGAGCCGGCCCAGCGGATCGACATGCAGAGAATAAATCGTGTTGGCACTAAGGCTCGAGGGGTTGTCCAGTTCGTGTTCGATTTGATGCCACGCTCCGGTCCTGGGATCACGGTAGTTGAGTCCGCCGCCATCGGTACCTACCCATATGACACCGTCCCGGTCCTGAGCAAGTGCCGTCGCCCGCTCGCTGGATAATCCGTTGCCATCCGCTGGATCGTATCCGAAATTCGTAAATTGGCCGCTCTTCGGCTCCAGGCGGCTCACTCCGCCACCGAAGGTGCCGATCCAGATGTGGCCGGACCTGTCCTGCAGCAATGACATGACGCCATTGGCCGCGAGACTGTTCGGGTTGCTTGGGTCGTGACGGTAGGTACGGGCTTTGCCTGTCACCGGATCGATTCGGCTCAAGCCGCCGCGCATCGTGCCAGCCCAGATATACCCGTTTCGATCCGTGATCATAGCCATGACACGATCGCCGCCAATGCTTTCGCTGTCGGACGGATCGTGCCCAATGTGTCGAACAGAATGGCCATCCCTGGCAATGACATTTATGCCGCCACCGAAAGTACCTACCCAGGTGTTGCCATCGTAGTCTTCCGTAAATGCGGTTACGTTCGGATTACTGAAGCGCTGCGGGCCGGTCGTCGCCGGTTTGTAATGACCAAACGACCAGGAGCGCGGATTCCATTTGCTGATCGCGCCCGTAAGCGTACCGAACCAGAGCAAGCCACCCCGGTCCTGGTAGATCGAAAAAATACTGTCTGCGCTGATGCTCGCCGGGTCGGCCGGGTCGTTCCGGTACGTCGTGAACCCACCCGTTTCAACATCCATCAGATTCAGCCCGGCATCGGTTCCAACCCATAGTCGATTACTGTCGTCCTCAAAAAGCGAGGCCACCATATTGCTGCTCAGGCTTGTCGGCACGGCGGGATCATGGACATAGGAGCGCACCGCTCCGGTTTCCGGATCAACAGCCATCAACCCGGACTTTTCGGTGCCCACCCAGAGCGTGTTGTCACTGGCAATCAATAAACTGCGTATGGTGGTATCCGCGAGATTTGCAGCGCCCGACACCTTGGTGTCGAGCCTGGTGATTCGGCCCGTCGCCAGTTCGAGCCGGTTGAGGCCGCCTCTTACCCCGACCCAGAGAGAGCCTTTTCCGTCCAGAGCCAGTGCGAAAACCTCGTTGCTGGATAGCGAGGCCGGATCATCGGCCCGGTTTACGAAATGGGTGATTTCGTTGGTCGCGGTATTCAGCCGGTCGAGACCCGAGTCGCGTGTTCCGATCCAGACGTAGCCATCGTCTCCAGCCAGTACGGTGCGAATCTCGTCTGTGGCGAGCGAACGATCGTAGCCCTCGGCGTGGCGGAAATTGCGCATGCTGTCGGTCGCCGGATCCCAACGCGATACGCCGCCGCCATCCGTCGCGATCCAGAGCGTGCCGTCTTCGGCGACGTCGAGATCCCGTATGAAATCACTGGCGAGTGCGTTGGGGTTGCCTCGTTCGTGACGGTAGTGTTTGAACGTGAAGCCGTCGTAACGATCGAGCCCGCTCTCTGTCGCGAACCACATAAAACCTGAATGATCCTGCTCGATGGCCATGACGGAGCCTTGCGCCAGGCCGTCAGCAACCGTAATGCGATCAAAATGCATCGTATTGGCGCCGAACGAGTGGGCGAAAACCCGGCCACAGAACGCCAGCATTAGCAGCAGCAGTACTGTCAATGCCAGGCGTTCAGTAGCTTGCGGAAGTCGCGTCGTCATTCCGTCCCGTTATGAGGCTCGTTTTCAGCAGATAACTTATAGAAATATCGCCGGTTTGGCCGTTTTCTTGACGTTGAACTGTGAACCTCGTCTCAAAAGATTGGCGATTCGGCAAAGCGAGTCTGGAATTCATCGCCGCTGATCGCAGCACAGTGGTAGTAACCCTGACACTCTTCCGATCCCCATTCCTGCACCATCTGCAGCTGCTCGCGTGTCTCCACGCCTTCGGCAATAACCGTCGCGTCGAGGCCGTGGGCCAGCAAGACCATACCCGATGCGATCGCTTCACCGCGGCTGTCGCTCGATTCCCCGCTAATGTAGGAGCGGTCGATCTTGACAACATCGATGGGCAAGTCCTTCAGGTAGCTGATCGCAGACTGGCCAGTGCCAAAATCGTCAACGGAGATGCGTACGCCGAGCGACTTCAGCTTGTGCACCGAATCGATGATCTCGGTTCGTTGATTGAGTACGCCGCGCTCACTGAGTTCGAGTTCCAGAAGTTCCGGAGACAGGTCGTTCTCGCGTAACACCCGCTCAACGGTAGCAACGATGTCCCCGCGTAAAAACTGGCAAAGCGACAGATTGACGGCAATGCGAATCGGCTTCATGCCGGAATCGATCCAGTGCCGAAGCTGCTGGCACGCGGTCGTCAGGACGAATTCACCGATCTCGTGCATGAGCCCGGTGGCTTCCGCGATCGGCACAAACAGTGCAGGCGAAATCATACCTTGCTTCGGATGGTGCCAGCGCAACAGTGCCTCGGCTGCAACGATCTCACCCGTATTGGCGTCTGCAATAGGCTGATACGCCAGCTTCAGCTCTTTCTTTCGGACGGCCTTGCGCAGCATGACGTCCAGCGCCAGGATTTCATGGCTGCCGGATTTCCCCAGGTCCGAGAAGAACTGGAAGCGGCTGCCGAGTTGCTGAACGTCCAGCATGGTTGACTCGGCATTCTGCATGAGCTCATCGACGTTTTCGCAGTCACGAGGATGCAAAGCCGCGCCGATGCTGACGGTCAGGTAGATACTCTGACCCGCGACTTCGAACGGCTCCTCGAGCTCCCGCGTGATTGACAGGGCTGCCTGTTCGATATGGGTCTTGTCGCCGTGAGAAATGAGCAGCCCGAATCGCGCGCCGCCGAGCCTGCCCGCGATCGCAGTTACCGAACCGGAAGCGATGTCGCCGATGACTTCCCGTTTTCGCAGGCAATTCCTCAGACGATCGGCGAACTGGCTCAGAAGGACATTCGCATTCTGGTGGCCGACCGCCTCGTTGACCAGTCGAAATCGATCGATGCCGATGGCCAGCAAGCAGAGATTCTGGTCTTCAGAACCTCGGCCGCTGGTCGCTTTGTGCAACAGACTTCGGAAGTTTTCGACATTCGGTAACTTCGTTAACGGGTCCAGACCCGCATTCTTGGCTTGCGAACTGGCTGCCTGAGATACCCTAATGTTCAATTCGTCGAGTCGGGCATTGGCGAGCCGGAGCGCGTTGGCGGTGCGCTGTGATTGCACCGTTTTGGCAACGCGCCTCGCGATCAGGCCCCAGTCGTAAGGGCGCCGCACGATATCTGCAACATCCGACCTCGCCGCTACCGCAACATCGTTACTGTCCTGGCACAACGCGATCAACGGAATATCGGTAACGCAGTGCTTACGAAGGCTTTCGAGTACCGACGTCCGGCGGGAGCTGCCGCAATTCGCGTCAGCGATTACAACGGCCGGTTCAATTTTCGACAGAACTCGCATTGCTTCGTCCAGCGTGCTGGCAATCTCCACCCCAAAGCCTTCCTGCCGCAGCCAGCGTGGCGCCCATTGTTGTGACTGGTTATCGCGAGATACCAGCAGAACCACGTCGCCGGTTTGCTCCGTCGCGTTTCTCTCCGGTCCAATGACCGGAACTTCGGCGGCCGACTGCTCCCCGAACGGCAGCCTGACGACTTTTCTTAGTGCTGCTCTCATGAAACTTCTCCCTTAATTCATGAAATTCGATTCGTCTTGATAAGGACTTAGTCGTCGATTATCGCGATCGATCCACTGGAGGTTTCATAGAGCGAGTTGTAGTTGGTCACCGCATCGGTCCACAGATAAGCGTCTGTCCAGAGATAAGAGTCCGTCCAGAGGTAGCCGTTGGTCCAGAGATACCCTTCCGTCCACAGATAGCCATCCGTCCAGAGATAGCCGTCGGTCCAGAGGTAACCGTCGGTCCAGAGGTAGCTGTTCGTCCAGAGGTAGCCTTTGGTCCAGAGGTAGCCGGCGCCCCAGGTTGTGTCACCCCAGAGCTTGGCAGTGTCTTCGACGAGGATCACTGAACCTTCATCGGAGCGCGCCATCAACGGCGACAGCGCCTGACCGGAGACACTGCCGGTCTCGTTCAAAGCCGCGTCGACATCGAGCACGCCGGCTCCAACAGCGGTTGGATCAGCGTCGAATTTGCGCGCCGAACGCATCAGGCGCGCTTTGATCGTGGCCGGCGAAAGACCCGGGTTCTTCTGCAGCATCATCGCCGCGGTCGCCGCGACCATCGGCGTTGCCATGCTCGTACCCGAGATTTCGAGGTAACTGGCGCCACATATCACGATGTTGTGGTTACCGTCGTAGCACTTCACGGCACGACTCGGCAGGTCACCCAGCAGCTTCGAGTCGTAAGAAATGGTCGATACGACCTTGTTGCCAGGCGCGATGAGGTCGGGCTTCAGTACGTGATCACCAAGCGTCGGACCCATGGATGAGTAGGTCGACACGAAATCATCACTGAAATCATCGCCGGTCTCCTTGTCGGTCAACGATCCAACCGTAATGACTTTGCGCGAGTTCGCGGGGCTCGAGATCGTCATGTGGCCATCACGGCCATAGTTGCCTGCGGCAACCACAACGACGATTCCCGCATCCCAAACCTGCTCAACGGCAAGCACCAGCGGGTCCGTTGCATTGGATTCTTCGACGGCCTTGCCGATCGACATATTGACGACTTCGACATCGAAGTAGTCGCCATAGCTCAGAAGCCAGTCGAGCGCCGCAATCGTGTCAGACGCAATGCCGCGGCCGTCACCGTCGAGCACTCGCAGAGACAGCAGATTTGCCGAGGGAGCAACGCCCTTGACCTGGCCTGATGAAGCCCGGCCGCTACCGGAAATGATGCCGGCAACGTGCGTGCCATGACCGAGCTCGTCGCTACGCGAGCTGTCATTGTAATCTTCGATCTCGTCGTCGTCCGTTTCTGGCGCAGGAAACGCGCCGTTCAGGAAACTGTATTGCCGGATCGATGCATCCAGATCGGAGTGATTACCCACGCCCGAATCGATGATCGCAACGCCAACGCCGTTGCCCTCGAACGTCAGATTGTCGGAACCAGAGGATGGCACGTTTGCTGTCTTGTGAGCGGCGGATTTTTCCGGCTGGGTCGGGGCGATCGACAACAGGTACGCCATGCCGAAGGTCTCACGGTCAGGGGCGACGAACTTGACCCCTTTGCCCTTCTCGAGGCTCTTGAGAGCATTCTCGGAGATCGAGATTGCGCGCATGTTGAAGTTCTTGAACTCGCGCTTGGTCTTCGCGCCGAGTGCCTTGACGCGGTCTTTTTCGGCCTTACTCGGCTTTTGGTCATAGACGACGATTACGTCGACCTTGTCGGTCTTGGCCGCATAGCCGGCCGGAGCCAGGAAAATGGCAAGTACGATAAACAGCGTAGTGGCGACATTCTTGAGGTTCATTGTGTGCTTCCGTGGAGTGACTCTATGGAAGCCATTAAACCTGCTAACGCGATGCGGGAGAGGTGCAGATCCGTAGACAGTCCTGACTTGATTTGTGACCTGCGTCACATAATGTGCGCGTTAAATACAACGGTAACTTTTAGCAGTTCGACGGCGCCGGGCACGGCCAACGGCAGACCAAAGCTTGAAAAGATGTTGTCTTTTTCCGGGCCTTGCAGTATTAAAATCCAGCCCGGACGCAGCCGCTAAATGGTCTGTTAGCCGACTTCTTTAATTCGACGATTAGCCGATTCGCTATCGGTCGCCGAGCCTTTTTCAAACAAGGTTTCTGCGCGCCGTGCAAGGAACAGCAGCGATGTCGCAGCGATCGGATCAAGCTGAAGATTCGGACTGGTCGTTGAATTGCCCGGCCCAAGCATGCCGGCCCACGCATTGCGCTCCCGCTTGGCCTCCTGCACCAGGCTGGCAACCAGCGCGATGATCTGCTGCAGGCCTGACTCGTCGGAGCAATCACGGAACAACGGGTACGCAGCGAAACCGATCGAACACGTTGCGTTTGCTGTCCGGCCATCGCTCAGCACGAAATCATGGTCCGCCACCACAACGCGGATGCGTTCGGCCAGCCCTTCCGCCTCGCCACCCCGAGGCTGCCGGGCGATCACAAGGAACTGATCGCCTTTCCAGCGAGTGACGAAATCGGAGCACCGACAGATATCCAGTAACAGGTCGCCACACTCCCGCAAGACCTGGTCGCCGGCTGATCTTCCGTAGGTCTCGTTGATGGACCGGAAGTTGTCCATATCGATGAGCATGAAAGCTAGACCCGTCTCATCGTCGGGCCGGGTCCTGTAGCGCTCGTCGTCGACTCTGCGGCGAATCAGTGCGAGGTCGCGAGGTACGATTTCTTCGACAAACCGACGATTCCCCAATCCGGTCAGCGTATCTTTAAGACTTCGCCCTCGTATTGCGTCGTTCAGCTGCCGAAGCTGCTTGTTCTTCTCGAGCAGCTTCTCCGTTCTACGGTCGACCTCGTCTTCGAGCCGCTGGCTGTACGCTTTCTCACGCCGCAGTTTGCCGCGGCGACCGAGCATCGGTAATGCGGCCAGCAGCATCGCAAGCGCCGCGTAGGCGGCATAGGCCCACCGCGTATTCCATAGCGCCGCAAATCCAGTCGCGGCAAGCGTCATCGCGGGTGCCGAGAACTCGAATTCAGCGCTATTGTCCTGCCAGCCGGGCTCGAGGCCGCTGCCATCGTCGGGCATGCCGGATCGAACGGGGTAATTCGTTTTTAAGAATCCCGCCAGGGCAATCGACGGCGCCGCCGCATCTGCCCGGTCCTTTACAGAATCAAACGCATTGAAACCGTTAGGCCCGCCGAAGAACAGCTCGCCTCGAGGGCTCCTGTAGTGTGCGCCGAAATTGAATTCTTGCGACTGCAGCCCGTCCTTCGCATACAGATTATTGATATCGCCGGATTCGGGATCGAAGCGACTGATGCCGTTGTTGGTGCTCATCCACATCCAACCGGCGTCGTCGAATTGCACGCCGTAAACAACGTCGTTCGCCAGCCCGTCCTTTTGTGAGATGTTCTGGAAGCGAAGAGTCGAGGGCTTCTGCAGGTCGCCGATTACCCGCCCGAGGCCGCCGCCGTGTGTGCCAACCCAGAGCGCTCCGGTCGCATCGACCGTGAGCGAATAGACGGTATCCGCCGCGAGCGTCTCGGGGTCTTCAGGGTCGTGACGAAACTGGTAGAAACGCCCCGTCTTCGGATCGAACAGGTTCAGGCCACCGCCTTCGGTACCGATCCAGATCTGCCCGAAAGCGTCTTCGGCGAAGCCGGTGATCCGGTCGCTGCTGGTGGACGACGATTCTGCAGCGTTGCTGTCGAAGCGCGTGAATTTCTCTGTCCGGGGTTCGAAGCGACTGATGCCGCCGCCGAAAGTGCCGACCCAGACGCGGCCGGCGCTGTCCTCAAACAACGCCATGATGCCGTTGGCGCTCAGGCTGTTCGGATCTTCAGGATCGTGTTTGAACACCCGGTATTCACCCGCTTCAGGGTCGATGCGATTGATCCCGCTGGTCATCGTTCCGACCCAGATTCGGCCCTCGCGGTCCCGCATCAGGCTCATGACGCGATCATCCTCGATGCGATAAAGGCTGGTCGGGTCGTTTCTGTAGCGTACGACGCCGCCATTCTTGCGATCCACCGCATTCAGACCGTCGCCGAATGTGCCCACCCAGAGCGTTCCGTCTTCGTCCTCGACGAACGACGTGACGTTCGGCTGCCGCTGGCTGCTGCCCGTAATGGCCGCTGCGACATCGAAAGCCTCGGAACCAGCGCGCGGGTCCCACTTGTCGAGACCACGGGTTTTGGTGCCGACGTACAGCAGGCCGCCTCGATCCTCGTAGATCGTCGTAATGTCGTTGCCGCCCAGGCTCGATGCGTCTGCAGCATCGTGTGCGTACCGCACGACACGACCGGATACATGATCGACCAGGTTAAGACCGTGCGTAGTACCTGCCCACAGGCGGCCGGCATTGTCCCTGAAGAGGCTTGCCACACGATTGCTGGAAATCGTGGACGAATCGTTCGCCGAATGGGCAAGATGCCGGAAGGTTCCGGCATCCGCGACGAGACGCGATAAACCGCCGCCCTCGCTGCCAACCCAGAGCGATCCGTCCGCGTCTTCCGCAATTGCCCGCACGCCGTGCGGTGTTAGAGAAGCATCATCGTCGGGATCGTGCGTGAACGTGACCGCTTCGTTCGTCTCCACGTCCAGCCGCGTCAGCCCGTGATCGCCGCCGACCCACAGGAAGCCGGCCGAATCCTGAAACAATGCGTAGATGTCGTCGCGCCCTCGATCGCCATTGCCGAACCGGTAATTGCGGAACTGGCCGCTTTCCGGATCCAGGCGATCGAGGCCCGCACCCCGCGTACCGATCCAGATCGTGCCGTTGTCATCGATCATCAGGCGGCGGACGATATTGCTGACAATACTGTTGCTGTCAGAAGGGTCGTGGCGGAATGCCGTAAATCGACTCGTCGACCGATCGAACTTCACGAGGCCGCCGCCGTTGGTCGCGATCCAGAGACGGCCGGAACGGTCCTCTTCGATATCAAAAATGAAGTCGTTGCTGAGCGACTTGGGGTTACCGCGTTCGTGGTGGAACGACACCATCTCGGAGCCGTTGAAGCGGTTCAGGCCGTTTTCGGTTGCGATCCACAGCAGTCCCCGGGAATCCTGGAGAACGTCGAGCACGGTGCTTTGTGAGAGCCCGTCGTCAAGGGTGATGTGCTCGAAGCGCATCGGCTGGTGACTGCCGGTAGCAGCGTCGGCTCGCAACGACAGGCCAACGAGAAGAGGCAGCAAAAAGAACGTCATCAAGAACAACGTTCGATTCCACTGATTCAGCAAATACTTGGTCAAAATGCACCTGCCAACGGTCGTCTCACCATGATCGGACCTCCTCTATTTCCATGTGCACATTAGGCTCCTTCTTGCCTCTAAACGCGTTGATAGCTGCACGCAGCGGAGTCAGCCAATCGTGATTTGCGTCACATAATGACGGCGTTAAATTTGGGGACATTCTGCTTTTTGGAACAATACTTTCGCAGCATTTCGCTGCTGGCCAACAAAAAGCAGAATGTCCCCGTTGTTGAAAAAAAACGCCCTGTTACCAGGGCGCTAAAAGCTCTACAAGAAGATCGATAAACTATTCCGGCTCTACCCATGCGTTCGTTGACGTAGATTCTGATTTCGAGTTCGTCCAAAGGAAACCGTTGGTCCACAAATAACCGTTGGTCCAGAGGTAGCCATTGGTCCACAGATAGCCGTTGGTCCAGAGGTATCCGTTCGTGCCAACGCTGCCGTCGGTCCAGAGATAGGAATTTGTCCACAGGTAACCGTTGGTCCACAGATAGCCGTTGGTCCAGAGGTAGCCCTCGGTTCCGAGCGAACCGTTCGTCCACAGATAGCCGTCGAGATTCATCAGGTAATAATTGCCGCTTTCATCGACATTGGCAGGACCGCCGTAGTGGACCTTCCCCGCAAGATCGGCCTTGAGATCCATGCCGGCATTTGCACAGTCCTTTTCGGTACTTGCGATGGCAGCGTAAGCATTGACCAATCCGGCTCCCTGCTGAAACACGCTGTAGGCAAGTTCGCCGTTTTCGGTGACCGCGGGCCTGGCGCCGCTCATCAGGTGACACTTGACCTGGTCCGGTGTGAGCTTTCTATCGGCTTGCAGCATCAGAGCGACAACGCCAGTCACAACAGCTGCCGACTGGGATGTGCCTGACATCGCGAAATACTTGTCCGAATCACCGTAGGAGAACATGAACTCCGGATGGTCTATCGTGATCTTGTGAACGCCGTTGTTCATCAGACCAATGATGCTGTTGCCGGGTGCCACGACTTCCGGCTTGACGAAACCTTCGACGGTCGGGCCGGCTGACGAGAACGAGGACAAGGTATCGTCTTCGTTATACAGCGGCGTGCCGTTGTCGTTCATCGAGCCGACGGTAATAACGTAGGGCACGTTGCCGGGGACGCCGATTGTCATTGCATCGGAGCCCTTGTTGCCGGCGGACGCTACGATGACGATGCCCTCGTACCAGAGGCGCATGACCGCCTGGTTGATCGGATCGTCCCAGTAGTGGGACTGCGGCTCCGCGCTGAACGACGTGTTGACGACGCGGATGTTGTACGTTTCGGCGTTGTTCAGGATCCAGTCGAGCCCGCGAATGACGTCGAGGTACGAGCCGTTGCCGTTGCCATCAAATGCTTTGACGGAGACGATATTGACGCCCGGGGCCACGCCCAGATAGTTGCCTCCCTCGTCGCGCTCCGAGTTCACGATGACGCTGGTCACGTGGCTGCCGTGGCCGTTTTGATCGGCCGCGCCCGTGTCAGCACTTAGAGAGACCGACTCCCCGGCAATCGCATCGTACTGCGCGAGCACGCGTCGAACGCCGTCCGCATCTTTCGAAATATCCGGCGTCTCGTAATAGCCTGTGTCAACGACTGCAACCGTGACGCCTCTGCCGGTGAGGCCTTTGCGATGCAGGTCGGCGGCGCCCACGATGGTCGACAAATAACTGCTCGGTCCGTCTCCGGCGTTTGAGGTCCTGGAAAGATCCGTAGTACTCAACAATGTGTAGGCCGACACGCCGGCGCTGCGGTCTTTCTGAATCTTCAGTCGGCTGTCCTGCGATAGTTTGCCGGCCTGTCTCGCCGACAAACTGGCGCCGACCGCGTTGATGATTCTGAGTTCATGGCTTATCTCGCCACCGACACTGATCACGGCCTGCTTCGCGACAAGGTAAGAACCAGCCTGCACGATATAGCTGGCTGTTGCTGCTTCCGATTCGGTCGGCTCCGCAGCGAAGACTGCCGCCGAGCTGAGTACGGCGATCAATGCCATGATGGTCTTGCGAAACATACGTATATCCCTTCTTGGACGTTATTGTTGATAGGCATATTTGAACAAAGAGACGGGCAATTCACCGGTGCAGGCGTTGACCTCGGCCACGCGGTTTTTGTGACATGCGTCACATAACGTTGGTGTTAAGTTCGGGGACATTCTGCTTTTTGTACGCCGCTAAGTTCGGGGACATATTGCTCTTGCAGGCAAAAAGCAGAATGTCCCCATGCACACGTAATCAGGCTTTCGGTGGTATTGATTCTATTCCTGGTCCACCCAGGTGTTGACCGACATGGTCTCGGTGGTCGCGTTGCCGACGAAGCCATTCGTCCAGAGATAACCGTTCGTCCACAAATAACCGTTGGTCCAGAGATAACCGTTAGTCCAGAGGTAACCATCAGTGCCGACGCTGCCATCAGTCCAGAGGTAAGCATTCGTCCAGAGATAACCGTTGGTCCACAAGTATCCGTTGGTCCAGAGGTAACCATCGTTTTGCAGCTCACCGTTGGTCCACAGATAACCTTCCAGGTCCATGATGTAGTAGTTGCCATTCTCGTCGACATTGGCGCGACCGCCGTAGTGCACGGTGCCGGCCAGATCGGCGCTGATGTCCATGCCGTTGTTGGCGCAGTCGTAGTTGTTCCCGTGCACGGCGTCGTAGGCGTCGACCATTCCGGCGCCCTGCTGGAACACGCTGTAGGCGAGGCTTCCGTCGGCCTTCACGGCCGGCCGCGCCGCGCTCATGATCTTGCACTTGACCTGGTCCGGCGTGAGGTTGGGCTCCGCTTCCAGTATCAGGGCCGCGATGCCGCTGACTACCGAAGCCGACTGCGAGGTGCCCGACATCGTGAAGTAGGCGCCACCATCATGATATTCGGGATGCGCGACGGCAATGCTCGTATTGTTGTTCATCAGGCCGACGATGTGGCCGCCCGGGGCGACGACTTCGGGTTTGACGAAGCCTTCCACCGTGGGACCGGCGGCCGAGAATGAGGCCAGAACGTCGTCATTGTCTACGCCCGGCGTGTAGTTGTCGGTCATCGCACCCACGGTGATCACGTAGGGGACGTTGCCCGGTACGCCGATGGTCATGGGGTCCGGGCCAGTGTTGCCGGCCGAGGCGACCACCACGATGCCGGCGTCCCAGGCACGCATCACGGCCTTGTTCAACGGATCGTCCCAGTAGTGCGACTGCGGCGAGGCGCTCAAAGAGAGATTCAGGATGTCGATGCCGAGGTAGTCCTGGTTGGCGACGATCCAGTCGATGCCGCGGATGACGTCGGCGTAGGTGCCCTGGCCGTTGGCGTCAAAGGCTTTGACGGACACGAGGTTCGCGTACGGTGCGATGCCGTTGTAGAAACCGGTCGAACCTGTGGCGCTGCTGACGATGACACTTTGCACGTGCGTACCGTGCCCGGCGGCGTCGTCGGTAATGATGCCGGTGCCCCCCCGCTTGGTGCCGAGGTGATCCATGTTGATCTGCGCGATCACTTCGTCGGTGATGGCGTCGTACTGGGACAGGAAGCGCCAGACACCCTTCGGCGTCTTGTTGAGCGAAACGTGCGACATCGAACCGGAGTCCAGTACCGCGATGGTTACACCCGAGCCCGTGATGCCTTCGGCGTGTAAAGCCGTCGCGGACGTCAGGTTCGGATAATCAGTAGAGGGATCGCCGGTTTTGTCGCCGCCGTCGGGTTTGCCGCCACCGCCGGGCTTGCCGGCCACTTCCACGGCACCGTCAGGCGTAATTTGCAGATCGCCGTGCTGCTCGAGTAGTGCCACATCATCTTTGCTGAGCGTAGCCGCTACGGCGTCGATGATGCCCAGCTCGTGCGTGATTTCACCGCCCACGGACTGCACGGCCGCGATAACCTCATCGAGCGAACCGCCCTGCACGATATATGAGACAGGCTGGTCAATAACGGTCTGGACGTTGATCTCGTCGTTTCCGCCAAATACGAAGGCCGCACTGGCTGCGAAGAAGTAGATACCGATAAATGCGAAAATTGCTCTGCGGTCCATGACCATGTCCTCCGAAACCTAGGATGCATTTCATCAGGAACGGGTCATATTTGGAGGTGTGGGGCCGAAGGGCGCCTGGCTTAAGAACGTGACGTGGCTCACATAATGGCGGCGTTAAATTTGGGGACATTCTGCTTTTTTCCTTCAAAAAGCAGAATGTCCCCATTAATTAACTTGCTGTTTTTAAAGCAATTGTCCGGCGTGCCGTATCGAGATCAATGATCGACGTTTCGTTGAGAACCTGCTCGCAGGCCTCGAGGAAGGCCGGCACCTTGTCGACGGGCAGCGGCTCGGTGTAGAGGAAGCCCTGCACCGCGTCGCAGCCGCGTTCACGGAGAAACTCGACCTGGACATGGGTTTCAACGCCTTCAGCGATCACCGAGATGCCGAGCTCGCGCGACATCGCGATCATCGCGGAGCAAACGGCCTGCTTCGGGCCCGCCTTTTTGACGCCATCGACGAACTCGCGATCGATCTTGATGGCCTTGATGGGCAGGTCGGTCAGATGCGCTATCGACGAATGTCCCTGACCGAAGTCGTCAAGCACGATCCCGACACCGATCTTGCTTAAGCTCTGAAGCATTCCGCGTGCCTGCCGATTGCGAATCAGCATGCCCTCGGTCAGCTCGAGCTCCAGCTGGCTCGGCGGCAGGCCGGTTTCCGTTAACGCAGTGTCGATCAACTCCACAAGGTCACCGCGCGCAAATTCCTGCTGCGAAAGATTTATCGATACCGGAGGCGCATCATTGTCTTCTTCGAGCCAGGCGGCCGCCTGCGCGCAGGCCGTGAGCAGCACCCACTCGCCGATCGGAAAAATCAGTCCGGTCGCCTCGGCGAGCGGAAGGACTTCATTGAGCGGCACGCTGCCGCGCAAGGGATGTATCCAGCGAAGCAGGGCTTCCAGACCAACTACGTTACCGGCTGTAAGATCGATGCGTGGCATATAGTGCAGCTCGAGCTGTTTCTTCTCGATCGCCCAGCTCAGTTCGTTCTTGACGTCGAGCCGTTTCTGCGACCGGAATTTCATCGTGCTGGAAAAGAATTCGCGCCCTTCGGCACTGAGGACCTTGGCTTCATCGAGGGCGACCCGAGCGTTCTTTAACAAGACCTCGGCGCTGTCACCGTCCAGCGGATAGGTTGCGATGCCGATACTCGGCGTTATCTTCAGCTGATGCCCCTCGATCGTGACGGGTTCTTCAAACGCCTCCTGTACCCGGCTGGCGACGGTGCCAATGTCCTCGCGCGACTCGATGTCAGCGAGCACCAGGACGAACTCGTCGCCGTTGGTTCTCGCCAGGGTCGACTTGTCATCGTCTTCGATACGCGCCAGCTTGTCCGAGCGACGCATGCATCGCTCGATGCGTTGCGCCGTCACTTTCAGCACTTCGTCGCCGACGGCCCGTCCGAGCGTATCGTTGATTCGTCCGAAGCGATCGATGTCGATGCAGAACACGGCGACGCCCCGCTCCCGAAGCTTCGCGTCGGCAATGATCGAATCAAACTGCGTCTCGAAAGCGCCCTGAGTCGTCAGACCCGTCACCTCGTCCGCTGCCTCGTCGTCGCGGTGTCGACCGTTTTTTCCGGCGTCCCTGGTGATATTGCGAATAACGAGCAGCACCTTGTCACGGCCCTGCACGAGCAGGCGCATTTCATAAACGCCCTCTGCCCCGTCGCGATCCAGCTGAATCTCGAACGCGTCCGCTTGACGGGATCGCAGTGCCCGCTTTATGCCCTGCAATACCCGCCGGGTGACGTCGTCGGGCCACACGTCGGCGATGTTCTGTCCTTCGATTGCTTCAGGCAGGAGAAGCTTGTCATCGTTCGCGCCTCCGAGGTATTGCCTCAGCAGACCGTCTTTACCGGCGATGAAAAACGCGTCCGGCATGGTGCGCAGTACGTCGGCTTCCGGCATTCTTAGCGCACGGATGCCGCTCAGCGTGCGTCCGGTATCACCGAGAGACTGTATCGTCTTCCTGAACGCGTCTTCGTCGATCGGCTTGCTGACGACGCTGGTGACATTCTGTTCGTAGGCCAGCTCAGCCTCCGCGTCGTCCTGGCTGTCGGAGAGCAGCAGTAGCGGGATGTAATCACAGCCCGGAAGCTGCCGGATCGCGCGGCACATATCGAGCGGACCGTCGGCGCTCAACGCCGCGTCGACAACGATAAGAGCGGGCGACGCGTCGGCGGCGCGCTCCTTCAGGTTTTGATAGTCGTGGCATTCGATCGTCTCGTAGCCATCGGACAGCAGCAGCTTCGAGACCCGATTGGCCAGGGATTGATCGCCGGTGACGATCAGCGCTTGCCCTACGGACGGATTATTGGCGTTATGCGACATCGGAGCCGTAGTCTAGCCAATAGAGCAAATTATCGGCCGATTCGCGTCACATTTTTGACAGATGAGTCGTCTCAGACGGGCGTGGGCGTTGGCAGCACATGCCAGACGACGCCGAGAAAGTGGCAGACGCCGCCGCCGAGAACGAATACGTGCCAGACGGTGTGATTGAAGGGCATTTTGTGGAGAACGTAGAAGACGGCGCCGACCGAGTAACAGAGGCCCCCTGCGACAAGCCAGGCCATGCCGTTGGGCCCGATCGCATCGGCTAGTTGCGGTGCCGCGACGACGGCCAGCCAACCCATGGCCAGGTAGCTGGCGAGCGCAATCTTCGGGTAGCGGTGCCGAAACCAGAGCTTTTTGATGATGCCGGCTGTCGCCAGCGCCCATATGGTCCCAAATAACCACCATCCGGTGTTCGTTCGCATCGCAACCAGCAGGAATGGCGTGTAGGTACCGGCGATGAGCAGGTAGATCGCGCAGTGGTCCAGCAGCTTGAAGATCTCGCGATGGCGCGATTTGTACAGGCCATGATAGATCGTTGATGCTAGAAACAGCGCGATCAGGCTGGCGCCATAGATCGAGCTGGCGACGATTCGCCACGGATCCGCGGCCGCGATCGACAGGTACAGCATCCAGGACAGTCCCGCGATGCTCAGCAAGGCGCCCAGCCCGTGCGTGCTCGAATGAAGGATTTCCTCGAGGACGCTGTATTCCGATTTCGAACGGTAACCCATTCACCGCATCATACGGCACGGCGTGGGCGCCGGGTTCCGAATTCGCGCCAAATGCGGTAGACGGTACAATGACGGCCGTTTGAATCGGTGGAAGGCGAATTGACCGCGAATACGATGGGACGCAGGTTACGAAACACGGTTCTTGCCGCGATCACCACGTTTCTGCTGGTGGCGTGTGCCGCTCAGCAGCGTGTGGCTCAGGACGCGTTCACGATCTCCGTACTGGGCACCAACGATGTGCACGGCCAGCTGCTGCCATCCGGCGAGCGCGCCGGCCTTGGCGCAATCTCTGCTTATGCCAACGCGCTCCGAGCAGCACGCCGTGAGGACGGCGGCGCCGTACTGGTGATCGATGCCGGCGACATGTGGCAAGGCACACTGGAATCGAACCTGGTCGAGGGTGCCGCCGTCGTCGAAGCGTACAATGCGATCGGTTTTGATGCGGCGGCGATCGGCAACCACGAGTTCGATTTCGGTCCGGTTGGCCGCGAGGCGATACCCGAAGACATTGGCGACGACGCACGCGGCGCGTTGAAAAAGCGCGCGGCCGAGGCGAATTTCCCCGTGCTCGCCGCCAACCTGATTGACGATGCAACCGGGCATCCCGTCGACTGGGATAACGTCTCGCCCTCCGTCATGCTCGACGTACAGGGCATCAAGGTCGGCGTCATCGGGGTCATGACTTCACGCGCGCTGCAGACGACCATTTCCGCGAACACGCCGGGCTTAAGCGTCGCGCCGCTGGCTCCCACCATCCAGAGCCAGGCAAGCGTACTACGCGAGCAAGGCGCTACGATTATCATCGTCGCGGCGCACGCCGGAGGGCGCTGCACGGAATTCGACGATCCAACCGACCTCTCGTCCTGCGGCACGGATAGCGAGATCATGCGCGTCGCCAGCGCGCTGCCGGCCGGTCTTGTCGATCACATCATCGCAGGGCACGTGCACCAGGGCATCGCCCACATCGTCAACGGTATCCCGATCACCTCGAGTTACTCGAGCACCCAAGCGTTCAGCCGCGTCGACCTGGAGGTCAATCGAGAAACGGGAGCGGTCGTTTCCCGAACCGTGCATCCCCCGCACTGGGCCTGCCTTTACCGTGTGAAGACCACCGGTCAGTGTGTGGGCGTCTCTGACGGCTCAAGCGAGATCGTGCCCGCCATCTACGAGGGCCGGGAAATCAGGCCTGACCCTGCGGTCGTGAAAATCGCCGAGCGCGCCGCGGCTTTCGCCGCAAGAACAAAGGACGAAAAACTCGGCGTTTATCTGGAAGCCGCTTTCAAACATCCGCCGGCAACGGAGTCACCCCTTGCGAATCTGATGACTGACGCGCTGCTCGAGGCGAGCGGTGCCGATATTGCGATCCACAACGTGGTCGGCGGCATTCGCAACACGCTGCCCGAAGGCGAGCTGACGTTTGGTGCCGTCTACGAGATGTTTCCCTTTGACAACCGGGTCGTTCTCCTGCAATTAAGCGGGCGCGATCTGCGTAAACTCATCGCAACGCAGGCGCACAATCACGGCCGCCGCCTTGGCTTTTCGGGTATGCGGGTATTCGTCGGCTGCGTGAACAGCACTATGGACGTCGTCATGCAACGCGCCGACGGCTCGCCCGTCCGCGACGACGGCCGCTTGACGGTTGCTGCCAACGATTATCTCGCGCTGGGTGGCGACAATATCCTGATGCCCATCATTCCGGATGGTGGCTTTGCGATCGATGACGGCATGCCGCTGGTGCGGGACCTGCTTGTCGACTGGTTTCGAGCCAGGGGTGGCACGCTGGATCCGGACGATTTCCAGACGACCGCGACCCCCAGGTGGAATCTGCCGGATATGCTACCTGCGCACTGCAGATTCTGAGGTCTGCCGTTGGATTTCACGCTGTACTGGTTCATGTTCCCCGTGTCGATCTGCGTCGCCACCTGCGCGATGCTGAGCGGCATCGGTGGCGCGGCGTTGTTTACACCGATATTTGTCCTGCTGTTTCCAATTCTCGGGCCCGAGTACGTCCTCGCCTCGACCTTCGCGGCCATCAGTACCGCCCTCCTGACCCAGACCTTCGGCTTCATATCGGGTTTTATCGGTTACTACCGTCGTCGCATGATCGATTTCGACCTCGCCATTCGATTCATAAAGATCTCGGCGCCCATTGCTGTCATCGGCGCGCTCGTCGCGCACGCCGTTCACGACGCAATACTGATCGCAGCGTACGCAGTGCTTGTTTTCATACTGGCGATCGGCATGTTATTTCTCCGCCGGCAACAATCGTCCCGACCAAATTTCGATTCGCCGGCGCCTCGACCGGAATTTCCGCCGCGTGATTTCGCGTTAACCGGGCTCGGTGCTTTTCTTACAGGCATGGTCTCGGTCGGCATCGGTGAGGTCATCGTTTCCCGGCTGACCAAGCGCGGTGTGCCGGTTGGCACAGCTGCGGCCACGTCGGTGGCAATCGTCATGTGTACGATCCTGCTGGCGACGGCGACATTAGTCACGCAGCTGGTTCGCGACGGCGGTATCGGCGCCGTGCCCTGGAACCTCATTTGCTACGAGGTGCCGGGCGTCGCGATCGGCGGCCAGATCGGTCCGCGTCTGCAGGGGCTGGTGCCACAGCGCAGCATGGAACGCGCGATTGGTGCGCTTTTTATATTCCTTGCTGTCGCAATGATGACAGTGGCTTTGAAGAAGTTCGGCGTCATATAGATTGCATTCGGATGTCTTTGCCTGAAGAATTGACGTCGATTGGAATTTCATATCTATTTTCGGACGGTCGATGTTTTGAGTAACACGGAACTCTGGGAAAAAGCCGGGACGGAGATCTTCTGGTACCAGGCACCAACCGTTGTTCTGGACGATAGCGATCCGCCGTTTTATCGCTGGTACCCGGATGGAATTACCAACGCCTGTTACAACGCGCTCGATGTTCATGTGCGCGACGGCCGTGGCGACCAAACGGCGCTTATTTACGACAGCCCGGTAACCGATACCGAATCCAGCCTCACCTATAGTGAGTTGTTAGAAAGGGTTGCCCGATTCGCGGGCGCACTCGCAGCGCTGGGCGTGCAGAAGGGTGATCGCGTCCTTGTCTATATGCCGATGGTGCCCGAGGCCCTGATCGCGATGTTGGCGTGTGCTCGTCTGGGAGCTATCCACTCGGTGGTTTTCGGCGGCTTCGCCAGCAATGAGTTGGCCGTAAGAATAGACGATGCGACTCCCAAAGTTATCGTATCCGCTTCCTGCGGCATTGAACCGACGCGCATCGTTGCCTACAAACCGTTACTCGACAAAGCGATCGAGATTGCCGCGCACAAGCCGGATCACTGCATTGTATTGCAGCGACCGCAAACGGTTGCCGAGCTGCTTGTCGATCGCGATCTCGACTGGCAACAGGTGATGGATAACGCAGAAGCCGCGGACTGCGTGCCGGTCGCCGCGAATGAGCCGTTGTACATCCTGTATACGTCTGGCACGACCGGTCAGCCGAAAGGGGTCGTCCGGGATACGGGCGGCAGCATTGTTGCTCTTAAATGGAGCATGTCCCGCATTTACAATGTGCAGCCCGGCGACGTGTATTGGGCTGCCTCCGACGTTGGATGGGTAGTGGGCCATTCCTACATCGTCTACGGCCCCTTGTTCAACGGCAACACCACGCTGCTTTACGAAGGCAAACCGGTCGGCACACCAGACCCCGGTGCCTTTTGGCGCGTAATCTCCGAGCACAATGTCAAAGTCCTGTTCACGGCGCCCACTGCTTTTCGCGCCATAAAGAAGGAAGACCCGACGGGCAAATATATTGCAAAATACGATCTCGACTGCCTTGAATCGCTATTCCTGGCCGGTGAACGTTGCGACCCTGACACGCTCAATTGGGCAAGCAGTAAACTCGGTATCCCGGTAATCGACCATTGGTGGCAGACAGAGACCGGCTGGCCGATTTGTTCGAACTGCCTGGGTATTGAGATGCTGCCAATTGTACCGGGATCACCCGCCCGGCCGGTGCCAGGTTACAAGGTCGATGTAGTCGACGCTAACGGTAGTCCTGTTGCCCGAGGCGAAATCGGTGCATTGGTCGTCGAACTACCACTGCCACCCGGAAACTTTACGGGTTTGTGGAACGCCGACGATCGTTTCCTGAGCGCATATTTCAAGAGTTACCCCGGCTACTATGAAACCGGCGACGCAGGTTACATCGACGAAAATGGTTATGTATTCGTCATGGCACGCACTGACGACGTCATTAATGTGGCCGGCCATCGTCTCTCGACAGGTGCGATGGAAGAAGTGCTGTCCGGGCATCCGGATGTCGCGGAATGTGCGGTAATCGGAGTGGCTGATCCAATGAAGGGCCAGGTGCCGTTCGGGCTACTTGTCCTCAACGCCGGTATCGAACGGCCGCCGGAATCGATCGTGGCAGACGTTATTCAGAAAGTGCGCGACGAAATCGGCCCGGTTGCGGCGTTTCGAAGATGCATGGTTGTTGATCGACTGCCCAAGACACGATCGGGCAAGATACTGCGAGGGACGATGCGCAGCATTGCCGACGGCGAATCGTGGACGATGCCGGCAACCATCGACGATCCCGTCAGTCTCGATGAAATCTCCGAGGCTTTCGCGCAATTCCAGGTCGCTGGTTAGTCGCGGGCTTCCGCTTCGGCACACTTCCTCGAAACCTGCAGGAGCGCGTCGACGGCCGCCTTTCCAGGCGCCTCGCCAATCAGGCCCTGAGTGGTTCAAACAAGATGGTCGTCGATCTCTTGCTCGATGACGGAGCGAATGGGTCCTTCCATGAGTTTGAGCGCGAAACCGAGCTTGATGACAATCTCGATGCTCTCTTCCTCCACGGCCAGATGACCATCCACACCGTTGCCCTTGACGATCAGGTAGTCTCCATGCCATTGCGAGGTCAGCGAAAACTGCTTTTCGAGGTGCCCGGCAATGTGGTCGGCGCGGCGCTTCGCCTCCTCGACACCCAGC
>CAMYMR010000013.1:80264-87612 GCA_947259285.1 uncultured Woeseiaceae bacterium
CTCGTCGTTCAGGTGGAATAACCACATTTCTCTCCTCGTGCCTTGCATCCCATCCCGCAACAGCGCTGTGCGGCCACGTGGAATGCTGGGATAGGTTCTAGTGTGAACACCCTAATCCTAGCAGCTACGATTCAACCATGGCAGTTAACCCATTCGAAGGAGGATGACCATGGCTACCAGAAAATACACGAAAAAACAGAAACCTAGCGACAAGAACATCGCTGAACAGCTGGAAGACGCATTCCTGGCAGGACTTGGCGCATTGTCAAATGCCCAGAAAGCGGGAGAAAAAACCTTTGACTCGCTCGTGAAACAGGGTGAACAGTTCCGCAAGAAAACCACGAAACGTACCGAATCGTTGATCGACAACGTGCAGGACGCGATTCGCGAGATGAGCGACGACGCCCAGTCGAGAGCGACCGGCCTCTTAGATCAGGTTCGCGACAAATCGAATCTCAGGAAATTGCAGAGCGCGTTTGATACGCGTGTAGCGGACGCAATGGACCGCCTGAACGTTCCGAGCAAGAACGATATGGACAAGATCAACAGGAAGCTGAACAAGATCGTCAGGATGCTGGATGAGAAGCCCAAGAAAGCGGCTGTGAAGAAAGCAAGGCCGGCAAAGAAAGTCGCCAGAAAAGCGCCCGCGAAGAAGGCCAGCAGGAAGAGAGTCAGTAAAAAAAAGGTTAGCAAAACGGTGAAGAAAGCCGCGTAGTGAATACCTTTACGGAGTATTGAAATGACGGAGAGAAAAGTGACAACCAGAAAGAAAGTGGCTAAGAAGAGACAGCCGAAGACGGTGTTTGAGCGACTCGAAAACACGGTCGTTGGCACACCGATCAAGATCGCAAACCGGACGTTCTTGGCAAGCCTGGGCCTGGTGTCCACGATGCAGACGGAATTCACGAAGTTCCAGGCAGACGTCGAAAAGACGTTTGACCGGCTCGTGAAAGACGGCGAGAAAGCACGGGACCGCTACAGAGCAGGTTTCAAGGATTTCCGTGAAGACGTCAAGGACTTTGGCGAAGACGTCGTTGAAGAAGTCGTCGAAGTCAAAGACCGCGTCGTCGAAAACGTAAAATCGGTAGCCGCTGACTAGCTACGACGCCGACTTTTGTCGCGCAAGGGCCGCTTTATGCGGCCCTTTTTCATGCCTCGTAATAAGCAGCCAGTTCCATAAGGTGCCGCGCGAAGCCCTCGGCGACGTAGGGCTTGAGAACATTGAGGATCGAACCGGCGCTTTGCAGTGCGGCGTCGTCAGCTGCTGGCGCAAATCCCTTCAGAGCATCGAATTTCTCGGAGAACAATGCGATGACGGCGAGATTCCTGCTCACGAGTTTCGCGTCATTTCTTCCGAGCTTGATGACCCCGCTACCGGCCATCGCGTGCAGATAGAGCTCGAATGATGCATCCAGAGCACGGGCGAAATGCTTGAGCGCATTGCGCACCTTTGGATACTCGACCACCAGCGTTTCCATGTCGCGCAGCAGGAATCGGTAGCCTGCCGTCAACTCGAGAAGGCGGTGCAGGAACACCCAGAAGTCATCCAGCGAATCGTGGCCCCCGCCCGGCGGCTGCAGAACCTTTCTGGCGTCGGCCTGGAACTCCAGGAGCAGCGCGTCGACCAGGTCCGACTTTTTCCGGAAATGGTAGTAGAGGTTGCCGGGACTGATGTCGACGGTGTCGGCAATCTCATTTGTCGTCGTATTGGGCTCGCCCTTTTCATTAAACAGCAGCAAGGTCGATACGAGGATTCGTGTTCGGGTGTTGCGACTCATTTACTGCACTGCCCTGGATACGGTGAACGACGGCAAACCAGTCTACGGGTACTACGTATTGTGGAATCTGGTCACGCTACGTATTCATAGTATCGGGTGGCTTGGAAATAACAATAACCATCTTTTGTTGTGGGGCCTTGCCATTCAGCCTGGTGCTCGAAAACCTTCAGGATTCTGCAAGAGTATTGAGGGGTCAAAATGAAGTGGCACGTCCTGCGCCCATTATGGGTAGCAATCGGATTGATCGGAGCCATCCTGGTCGCCAGGGTATTTCTCGTTCCCGATGACTTTGGTGTCCACGGCCGAAACTTCACCTACGGTTACCATCGTCTGGGCAACATTCAGGAGTGGAAGGACTTCCCGGTCAAATACCAGGGTAGAGAAGCCTGCATCGAATGCCACGACGAAAATGTCGAGGCACTGAATTCCTCCACGCACACAGCGGTCGAATGCGAAAACTGTCACGGCCCGGCGATCGGCCACCCGGACGACGTCGAGCTACTTGCGATCGATACGACGCGAGATCTCTGCCTGCGCTGCCACGCTTTCCTGGAGTATCCGAACAGCGACAGAGCCGAGCTGATCAGCATCGTCGACAGAAGGCACCGGCGCCGAAAAGAATGCATCGCATGCCATGACCCACACGATCCCACGGAGTCTACGAGATGAGCTGTTCCCGACGTGATTTTCTGAAGGAAGCGGTCGGCGGCACCTTGGCGAGTGTTCTGCCCCTGAGCGCATTTACATTTCTCAGCACGGCCGAAGCGAAGGCCGCCATTGCCGAGTCAACGCTCCGATGGGCTTTTCTCGTTGATACGACGAAGTGTGTAGGCTGCGGGCTTTGCGTCAAAGCCTGCAAGAATGAGAATGAAATTCCCTACGACGCTCCGGTCACCCGGACCTGGGTGGAGCGTTACGTGGTTACCAAAGACGGTACGACGCATATTGATTCGCCGATGGGTGGTCGCGACGGCTATACGTCGATGGAGATCGACGGCGAGGAGATCGATCCGGACGACATTGACAAAGCCTTCTTCGTTCCAAAACTTTGCAATCAATGCGATAACCCGGCCTGCGTGCAGGTCTGTCCCGTGGGTGCGACGTACCAGACCAACGATGGCGTGGTTTTGGTTGACCGCGATTGGTGCATTGGATGTGGCTACTGCATCATGGCCTGCCCCTACGGGGTCCGCTTTTTTCACCCGGTACACAAGGTCGCTGACAAGTGCAATTTCTGCTACCACCGTATCAGCAAAGGTATGGAGCCGGCCTGCGTCGAGTGCTGCTCCTTTGGCGCGCGTCGACTGGCCAACATAAAGGACCCGGACGACCCGGTTACAAAGATCATTACGACCGAGCGGGTCGCGGTCCTCAAGGACGAGTACGGCACCAAACCGCACGTCTTTTATCTGGGCCTTGACGCCAATGTGAGGTGATCGCATGCCCGAGGAAACCATCGTTCACGGAGTAGAGTGGACTGTTAAAGAACTGTTCGTTTACCCGAACGAATTCATCTACTGGAGCATCCAGATAGTCATGTATCCCTACATGACTGGCCTCGTCGCCGGGGCGTTCGTTTTGTCCTCGCTGTACCACGTATTCGGCCAAAAGCAGCTCAAGGAAATCGCCCAGTTCTCCCTGGTCTTTTCGCTCGCCCTGCTGCCGGTCGCGGCGTTGCCGCTACTGCTACATCTGCAGCAGCCCACGCGCGCGATGGGGCCGCTTCTCACACCACACTTCACGTCGGCGATCGCGGCGTTCGGCATCGTCTTTACGGCATACGCGTTGATCGTGCTAAGCGAGATCTGGTTTGTCTACAGAAAATACTTCGTCGAGCAAGTTTACGCCCTCAAAGATCAGCCGGGGCTTGCCACGGCGATGCGGCGCACGGTTTACCGCATCCTGACGATCGGTGCCTACGATATCGACGCCGACGCAATTCGGGTCGACAAGAAGGCCGCAACCGTACTCGCCGCCATCGGCATCCCGGTCGCCTGCTTCCTGCATGGCTACGCCGGCTTCATCTTCGGTTCGGTCAAAGCGAACGCGTTATGGATGTCACCGCTGATGCCGGTGATCTTCATTATGTCGGCTGTCGTCTCGGGTATCGCGCTCTGTATGCTGACGTATATCGTCATCCGCGAATGGCAGGCGTTCAGAAGCCGGCGAAAAGGCGGCGTGATCGAAGCGAGCCAGATCAAGGGAGCGGAGACTCATGTGATCGACATCGCGACTCGCTACCTGATTGGCTTTCTGGTTGCCGCGATCAGTCTCGAACTGCTTGACCTGATATTCCGTGGTTACACGGCGATGAAATCCTGGGACATTTTGCGGTCGGTGATGTACGGCAAGGATTTTATGAACATCTTCGTCCTGCAGTACACCCTCGGCAACCTCGTGCCCTTCGTGCTGCTGTTGCTGCCGGGTCGGACCCTGAAGCGAACCGTCCTCGCATTGCTCCTCGTCCTGTTCGGCGTGTTCATGATGCGCTGGAACGTCGTCATTGGGGGCCAGGCATTCTCGCTATCGTTCTCGGGTTACATGCATTATGAGATCCCGATCATTCCTCACAGCGTGGAGACGTTCAAAGAAGGGCTGTTTGGGGCACTCACCGTGATTACGGTGCCGTTCGTTCTGTTCTGGATCATCAACAAGTTCGTACCTTCGCTGCAGAGAGAAGTGACTGGCGACTAGATGGAAGACCGCATAGCCGAACTGGAATCGCGTCTCGCTGCGGTCGAGCAACGACTCGACAGGCTCGAAGGTCGGACGACGGATGCTTCTGCGGCCGAGGATTTCGAGGTCGCGCCAGCGCTGGGTGACGGCTTTCTTTCGAGGGCGTCGACGCTCGTTGGTCGCGTGCTGCTGATCTTTGGCGGCGCTTACCTGCTGCGCGCAATCACGGACTTCAATGTTGTCCCAACGGCTTTCGGCATCTCACTCGGCGCGGCGTATGCCTTGTTATGGCTATACATGGCGTATCGCAAAGGCACCGAGGATGACCAGTACGGAAGCGCGCTGTTTTATGGCGGCGCGTCTGTATTGCTGGCATTGCCCTTGCTGGTGGAAGCCTGCGGCCGCTTTGCCCTGCTGTCGGGTCTGCAAGGCATTTTCGCTTTGGCCGTATTCAGCGGCCTGACCCTGGCGGTCGCGGCGCGGCGCAACCTGAAGATTCTCGGTTGGATGATCACGGCTGGCAGTATCATCGCCGCTTTCGCTGTCCTTCAGATCTCGCGTGCGGCGGTTGCAGCTTCCGCATTCCTGATTATTTTTGGCGTCGCCTCCCTGTGGACCTGCTATGTGCGGCATTGGCAGGGCCAGCGATGGCTCGCCGCCATCGGCGCAAACGCCGGTGTGCTGACCTTGACGATGCTGAGCGTCAGCGAACAATGGACGGTCGCACCGGTATCGGCGTTCGTTATGGGCGCATCACTGTTGATCGCGTATTTAGTAAGCTTTGCATTGTGGTCGCATGTACGGGGTCGGGCCGTCGGCATGTTCGAGCCGGTACAAGCGTTACTGGCTATCATCGTTGCATCCGTCGCCGCCGTTGTCGCGGCGCGTGCCGGCCAGATTGCCCTGGCGCCGGTCGGCGGGCTCGGGCTGATACTGTCCGCTTGCGCGTACGGGCTTGCCTTCACCCCGGAGACCCGCGAAATTCGCGGTCGTAACTTCTTCTTTTATTCCTCGCTCGGCTTGTTGCTGCTAGTCGTCGGTAGCGCGCTCGTCCTGTCGCCTGCCATCGCAGCTGCGGTGTGGTCGCTGCTCGCTCTGGCGATGGCCTTCGCCAGCGGCCGTTACGATCGTGTCGCGCTCAGCCTGCAGTGCACCTTCCTTCTGGTGGCCGCCGGTATAAGCTCCGGCATTCTCGACACGGGCTGGCAGGCGCTCACTGGCGGTGCGCCTGAAATCTGGCCGGCGCTTCTTCCCTGGCATGTCATTGTCGCCCTGACGACCGTAGCCTGCCTGTTCATACCGGTCGCCCAGCATTCCGATCGCTGGGGCTCGGCCGCTGGTCTGCCGCAACTTGTAGTCCTGGCCTTGTCGGTATGGGAGGTCGGAGGCCTGATAGTCGTTATCGCGGCGCCCATGATCGCCGGAGTCGCAACAGCAGACTCAAATCTTGCCGTTTTGGCGGCTCTCAGGACCTCAGTCCTGGCCGCCGCATCGGTAACGCTGGCGCTGTCGAGCCGTCACCGACGCTGGCCTGAAGCGCGTTGGCTCGTCTACCCGGTCCTGGTCCTCGTCGGAATCAAGCTCTTTCTCGAAGATTTTCCCAACGGCCAACCCGTCACGCTTTTCATCGCATTGGCATTGGTCGGGAGCGCACTCATGCTGGTCGCCAAGCTGCTCTCTCGCGACAGCGCCCACGAATAGGCGCCTGCGTCAGAATCCGTAAAAGTCCCTACCTGATTTCAACATCAACCTATTGCGTTTTTGCGCCGGATAGTGAGAATGCTCAATCAGAAAATTCGAATTTTCTAATATAGAGAATTCTCTCGAAGTTTGGACTGCAAAAAACTGTAAGAAAATGAAGCGCTTGGCCACAAAAAGCGCGCCCGCCAGGACTGCTCCAACTCCGGTTTCCAGCCGGCAGATTCTCTTCCTGAATCTGCCCGCCCCCCTGTTTATTCACTCTCGTTGGGAGGAACCATCATGAAACTCTATTGGCAAGGCTATTCCCCACCCGTCGCGATCCTGCTCGCATTCGTTGTGAGCTTTGGGCTCTCCGGCTGTGAAGGCGACGACGGTGCGCCGGGCGCCGATGGTGCGCCGGGCGCTGCCGGTCTCGATGGTAGCGATGGTGCCGATGGCTTCAGTTGCTGGGACCTCAACCAGAATGGCGTTGGTGATATACCGGCCGAAGACATCAACGGCGACGGCGTCGTCGACGTCAACGACTGTAATGCAACGGCCAGTGGCGCCTACGAAGGCGCGCAGCTGCACAAAGGCTACTTCACCGATCACGCCTACGAAGGCACGGGCCCGATCGGTGACGAGATCATCGACACCGGGCACTTCAAGTGGGAAGGCGTCGCATCGAATATAGAGGGATTCGAGAGCGGCATGCACGGCAAGACCGACATCCTGAACAACTTCTGCATCGCGATCGCGTCGAACGAAGGCCGCTGCACGCAGTGCCATATTGGTTACGGCTGGAAGGACGCAACATTCGACTTTTCCGACCCGGATAACGTCGACTGCCTCGTCTGCCACGACCAGACCGGCACCTATGCGAAAGCACCGACGACTGCTGGCCTCCCCGCAGCAACCATTGGCGACCCGCCAGTGCCCCTGGATCTGACAGCGGTCGCGCAAAGTGTCGCCGACAATGACGGCGTGCCAACGATCGACAACTGCATCTTTTGTCACGCCAGGGCCGGTGGTGATGACAACGTCAAACACGGTGATTTGGCCATGTCACTGGCCGACACAACGCGTGAGTACGATGTGCATATGGGCACAGACGGTGGCAACTTAGAGTGTGTCGCATGCCACCAGGTCAAGAAAGATGCCGAAGGCAACGTACTGTCGCACGGCATCGGTGGAATGCCCTATCACTCCGTCGA
>CAMYMR010000014.1:0-5869 GCA_947259285.1 uncultured Woeseiaceae bacterium
GCCAACACCGTGCGTGAAATACCCGTTGGTCGCCATCGCCGAACCGCTGAATGCGACCATAAGCATCGCCGTAAGCCAGGCGAAGGCTTTAACCCTAGTAGCGTTCATCTTCTTTCTCCCCGCGCGGCGCAGAATACGTCGTGCAATGTTTCCATGACCTTTGTCGCGTCGTCTCCGGATAAGGAGTAGCTGACGGACTGCGCGTGCTTACGCGCCTGTACAATCTTTTCGCGCCTCAAAATCGCCAGATGTTGTGACAGGGCCGACTGGCTGAGACCCAAAACCGCCTGCAGCTCACTGACCGTTTTCTCTCCCTCTGCCAGCTGGCACAGGATCATCAGACGCCATTCGTTGGCCATCGCTTTTAAGAGCTCGACCGCATGCGACGCCATGTCGTGTAGCTCTTGCATTTCGCTGCCGTCGTCAGCGGCCACAGCGCTTGCAGTTGCGTTCACTCACAACCTCCGAAACCTTCGGAGTCCATTTTGGCCTCGTAGGGCGCCGCCACATCGCTACCAACGACCAGCGTGGCTTTGACCGGGTCCCAATCCTCGGGCTTCAATATCAGCAGCCAGCCGGCCTCGTAAGGATCATCGTTGGCGATGCTCGGTTCGCTAACCATCGCATCGTTAACCGCAACGACCTCACCGCCCGCTGCCGATTTCGCAGGGCCCACCCATTTACCCGATTCCAGCGTGCCGCAGGATTTGCCAGCCCGCACCGAGCGACCAACGCGTTTTGGCGTAAACGCGACGAGCCGGCCGGCCATCGCCGTCGCCACGGTCGTCATTCCGATCTTGACGGTGCCGTCGCCAACCTCGGAAAACCAGATGTGATTATCGACGTCATAGAGCAGATCGTCGGGTAAGTTACAGCCTCTTACGGATGGCATAGTCAGGCTTCCTCTTGAGTTGAAGTTGCAGCATCAGCTGACCGGATCGGCTTGGCCGAGCAGCAGAAATCGCCGAGTTCGGCGACCTGCATCTTGCCGCTAATGAACAAATACAGGTGCTTAGATATCATTTTCATCATTTCCAGGCGATCCGTACTATCCGCAGGCGGAGGCTGCATTGTTACGAGGTTGTAGTGATAGGCAATCTCGCGACAGGTCTCGCGACAGGCGTTGAAGCTCGGGTCCCCTTTGGCCCCCTGCCGATGCAGCGCAAGCAGGCGAAAGCCCTCGCGTGTGTCTTCGGTCGGTGTTTCGCCTCGGGCGGTTATCCAGTGCTCGAGCACCTCTTCGCTGGCGCGCAACAGTTCGGCCGCCGATGCCGCGATATCGGGTGTTGCGAGCCGTGCGTCAAAGACGCTCGCGAGCTCCCCGAGCGACCTCACCCCAGGCCCTTTTCTTTGAGAAATCGGATCGAGTCAGAGATATTTTCGTGGACGCCGACCTTTCTCGCTTTCAGCCCCAGCGCCATGCCCAGCAGCTGCGTGAAATAAAGGATCTTGATATCGACCGTTTCGCCGAGCGTCTTCTCGGCACGAATCTGGTGCATCTCGAGGCCTGAGTGACAGGTCGGGCATTCCGTGGCAATGACATCGGCACCAGCAAGCTTCGCGGCTTGCAGGATGTTCAAGACCAGCTTCGTGGACATATCACTGTCCGACAGCGTGTGTGCGCCGCCACAGCAGGCTGTCTTCAGCGGGAAGTCCACGTTTTCGGCGCCTGCAGCCGCCAGCAGGTCATCCATGAAATGCGGCTTGGAGGTCGACTCGCTGCCGGGACCCTGGTCCTTCTCGGGAAATATGTGGCGCGGACGCGTGTACATGCAGCCGTAGTAGTTGGCGACCTTGATGCCGCTCAGCGAGTTCTTGACGCGTGACTTCAAGCCCTCCTCGCCGATCGTATCCTTGATCCAGTCGAGCGCGTGAATAGTCTCGACCTGGCCCGATTCGTAGGTCTTGTGCCCGGCCTTCTTCGACAGGCGGTCGACGACCTCTGCGGATTCGGCGTCGTTCTTGAGATCGTATTCGGCTTTCTTGAGATTGTGGTAGCAGCCGTTGCAGGGTGCCATGACGACGTCCATGTCCATCTCATTGGCAGCCGTCGACATAACCCGCGATGACAAATAGGTCTGGATCTTCGGGTCGATATTCTTCACTTCCATCGCGCCGCAGCAGTTCCAGTTCTTGACCTCAACCAGATCGAGCCCGAGCGCTTTGCCGACCGCCTTCGTCGAGCGATTGTAGGAATGGCCACTACCTTCCAGGGCACAGCCCGGGTAATAAGCCACCTTCTTGTATTTGTCTTTTGTCGTCATCTAAAGGGAATCCTTCGTCAGGCCGCGTCGCGCTTGGCCGTTTCAACCAGCTGCGCAAGGTTCAGCGCGTTCTCCTGCTCCTCATGCTGCTCGTCAATGTATTCCTGAATCGCCGCCGACGCCCTGGACCAGTCGCTGGTGCGTGGAGCAACCAGGGTTGCGAGCCCCATTCGAGTCAACATGCCTACCGGCAGGCCGCGCAGCATGCGCTTGACCATCTCGACCATCCAGTCCTGCATCAACGCTTGTTTGGTTCGCGTGAAGAAGCGGCGCATCGTGCGGCTCTCTTCGATCTTGCCGGTAGCGACAACCTGCTCGGTGAACACCTCGTCGAAATGCGTCGACGGTGATTTCGGTGTATGCCCTTTTCTTTCCAGCCAGTGCGAAGTCGCCTTCATGACGCCTTCCGGGAAGACGTCCCTCGGACAGGCGTAAGTGCACTTGTTGCAGGAGACGCACTGCCAGATGATGTCCTTGTCCCGCAGCAGCTCCGACTCCATCCCCATGCGAATCAGGTAGATCCAGTAGCGCGGATTGAAATCCGGATTGACCGCGTTGACGGTGCAGGAATTGGTGCAGGATCCACACTGCCAGCAGCGATGTATATGCTCGCCGCCGGGCAACGCGGCGATCTCTTCCTCCAGCGCTTCGTTGTAGTCGCTGACCACACGCGTCTTGATGAACGTGCTCCAGTGGCCCGACACGTCCACGCCATCCAGGACCATGTCGTCGTGAGTCTCGAGGTCCTCGGGGCGAATCAGCGATTTCTCATGGATTGGCATGGTTTTTCCGTTTAGTTGAGCGTTGTGCTTTCATCGAGGATGAACGCCTCACCATCAATGGACTTCAGTCGAGTTCTGCCGTTGCCCGGCTGGACGCCGTCTAGCCCCAGCAGGCGGCGCGTGTGCTGCATCGGGTCTTCGGGCGCCGAGAAATCGACACGCAGATAGCTGCCGCCCTGCTCGCAGATGTATTGCGCGTAGACCTGCGCGCAGAGCACATCGACGTAGAACAGCACGTCCCGAAAAAACCCGTTGTCGCTCAGGAACTGGCTGAGCTCCTCACGGAGCATTACGTAGGTGCCGTAACCATCGCCGACGTTGATCGTCATGTGATCGACGTCGTCGCCGTGCCAGATCTCGCGAATAACGCCGGTATTGGCTTTCGAATCCCACACCCATCGATTCATGAGCGGGACGCGCTCCGGATCCGAGTTATGCAGCAGTTCGACCGCCAGGTCGCGTACCCAGCGATGCTTGCTGTCGTTGGGAAAGCGATCGCAAAAGCGGCCGATACGATTGTCGATGTGATCGTCATCGGCAAAGAGCTCGACAATACCCACGCGCATTTCACCGAAGCGCTCTTCGCTGAGCCAGTCCGCAATCCTGCGCCGCACGGTAGCCATGAACGTGCAAAGACCCTTGAAGGTCTCGAGGTCGAGGTCTGCGACATCGTTCTCGACGAGCGCCTGTTTGAACATCGCGCTCTTGAGCTTGACCGCGTCGATGTAGCGTTCGATGCCGCCGTGGTCTTCGCTGCCCCGGATCATGATCTGCAGTCCTGCACGCAGCGCGTCCGCCGACAGATCCAGCACGGGTCGTTCGAACTCATGGGGCTGCAGTGCGGAGGTGGTCGCCATCGTTGAACGACCTCAGGCGCTCTTGCTGATCTCGCCGAGGCCGGACAGTACGGCCATGGCCGTCCCGTGCCCCTGCGCGATCGAGTCGTCGATCGTTTCCGGACCGGTCGCGGCACCTGCCACGTAAACGCCGGGTCGCGACGTCTCTCCCATCGCACCGTAGCGGTTGGCGACGTCGATGAAGCCATGCTGCTCGAGGTCGATACCGAAGGTCTCGGCAATCGACGGATTATCGACGTTCGGATCCATGCCGATCGCGTGCACGACCATGTCGAAGGGTATCGTGATCGGGCGTTTCACCAGCGTGTCCTCGCCCTTGACGATGAGTTTGTCGCCGTCGGACGTCACCTCGGCAATGCGTGCCTTGATGTACTTGACCTTGAACTCTTCCTGGCTCTGCCAGTAGTACTTGGTCTCGTACAGACCAAAGGTACGAATATCCATGTAATAGATATAAACATGGCAGTTCGGCAGTTCCTCACGGATCTCCATTGCCATGTTTGCGGAGACCGTGCAGCAGATCTTGGAGCACCATTCACGGCCGATCTGGCGATCACGCGAACCGACGCACAGCAGGATCGCGACGCGTTCGGGTTTGCGCCCGTCAGATGGGCAGCGCACACCCTGGCCGGACGAAATCATCTGCTCGACCTGGGTGGTAGTAACGACGTCCTCGAACGTGCCGAAGCCCCACTCCGGCTTGTTCACGGAGTCGAAGTGCGTGAAGCCGCTGCACAGAATCGCGGCCTCCGCCTCAAACTTCTTGCCGTTCGACAGCTCGGCCGTGAAGTTTCCCGGCGTGCCATCGAATCCGGTCACGGTAGCGCCCGTCTCGACATCGACGTTGGCTGCTTGCTCCACTCGGGTGACCATGCCGCCGATGGCATCGCTGGCCCACTCGCCGGATGGCACAAGCTTCGCGTAGCCCGACAGAATCGGTGCGCCGCCCAGCCGGTCTTCTTTCTCGACGATAACGGCTTTCTTGCCCACCGTGGCAAAACTGTGGGCCGCGGCCAGACCCGCGGGTCCGCCACCTACGATCAGAATTGGTTTGCTCATTTCAATTGCTCGATTATTTGTCAGTCGACTGCGGCCTGGGAAGCGGCTTGAAGCCCGGACCCGAGGTAATCATCAGGCGCGGGTCATAGAGCGTCTCGCCCCTGCCCGCTTCCACTTCCTTCAGGTAAGCCTCAAACTCGGCTTTCTTCTTCTGCCAGTCGATGCCCAGCTTCTCCATCAGCGTTTCCGTAGCGGATGCGTGCCAGTGCGACTGGACGATCTTGTAAGGATGTGCGCCGCAAACCAGCGCGGCAAACTGGCAATCGGCCAGTACCGGCATTTCAACGGGCTTGCCGACGGCGGCACCGATCCACTGGTTCTTGTCCAGCGTCGTAATGCAGCCGGTGTCGTGGCCGACCATCATGTCGGCATGCGCTTCCTCCTGCGCAACGCGAAGCTTGCGATCGATTGCGAAAGAGCGGGTGAATTCGCGTTCGGAAATGATGTGACGGAAGCCGAAGCCGCAGCAGTCATACCAGGTCGAGTAGTCGATAACCTGCGTGCCGAGCGTCTCGAGAAGTCCCGTGGTCACCGCGACGCGATTACCGTCGAGCACATCGTCGTCGTAAATAGCGTCTTCGGGGACCATCTTGTAGACATGACAGGCCGGATGAACGGTCGCACGAATGTGGCTGCAGTCGATGACCTGGTGTTTCTTGATCTCGTTGCGCATCACGTGCAGCCACTCGGAATAATGCACGACCTCTTCCGGTATCAGAAGCTTGCCATCGACAAGCCGGCCGAGTTTGCCGAGGATCTTTTTGACCCGTTCGCGGAGTTTCGCCGACTGCAACAGATAGCCGCGCACCTCCTTGTAATTGCCAAAGGACGTGCCGCAGTGCACCAGCGGATAGAAATACCCGTCGGGTAATCCTTGCGCCTTGGCCGAGACGTAGGCCTGGTGGAA
>CAMYMR010000014.1:5970-37476 GCA_947259285.1 uncultured Woeseiaceae bacterium
AGCGAGGCCGGGTAGCCCGGGATATTGCCGCACTGGCCGCAGGACTTGTGGTGCCAGAGACGTGTCGTCGGTACGCGTTTGTCCCAACCATAGAGAGTCTTCACCGTAACAGGCTTGTGCTCGTCAGTGACACGGTGCACGACGATCTCGCCGTCTTTCTCGAGCTGCCACATGACGTCACGCACGTCTTCAACACGATCCTTGTTCGTTAACATCGACCGTTTATTGACGATCTGGTCGACCCAGACCGTCGCGACGTGTGCGTCTTCTTTCGAGAGGTTCGCATCCGTCCATTCGGCGCCATGGCCAGTAAAACGTTCTCCGCCGTTACCGCTACCTGTCGTCATTGCTATCTCCTGGCCTCAATCTCTAGTCGTCGTCCTGCTCGTCCATCCAGTCCTCGTAGTCATCACGCTTTTCATCCATGATGTCGAGGATCACGTCGAACAGGTTTTCATCGATGGTCTCAAGACTGTCGAGCACGCCGGTTTCTTCCCAGATCGTGTAGAGCTCGACTGATGTCTTGAGATTGACTTCCCACGCGGTCTTCGTCGTGTGCAGCGTGGGCATGGGGATCGCCTTGCGTAGTACTTCCAGAGGAGCATCAACCTTGGCGCTGGTTGCCCGTCGAAATCAGTTTCAGCATGACGCGGCTGAACGGCCGCAACACGTTCTTCGCCGACTCCATGCCGTGCTTGATGGCGGTCTCCCGCATGAGCATGACAAGGCCACCCGGCGAATTACCGAACGGGCAGCGCGCCGCGCAGGTATAGCACTGCGCGCAGGACCAGATCTTTTCCTGCATGGCATCGTAGATGCCTTCGAGATTCTCGGTCCACAGCAGCTGCACGATCTCGCGCGGACTGAAGTCGTAGTAGTGGGCTGCCGGACAGGTCGCCGTGCAGATACCGCAGTTCAGGCAGCCATTGAGCTCATGGTCATAGCGCATGTCCGCCTGTATGTCCTGAAATATCTCCTCCAGCTTCCCACGCCCGACGGGCGGTGCGTCCGATACCGGATCGCCAATGTATTCCTGAATTCGAGACGTTGCTGAATGGGACATTGATTGAACCCCGGTTAACTAGTAAGAAAGCACCCGCACGTCGCCTTCCATGACCTCTTCGATGAGGTGTGCGCCGCCCACGATTCCCTCGCACTCGGGAATCAGGTCCTCTTTGGTCATGTCAAACAGGTCGAGATTGGGCGAGCAACAGTAGAATTTCGCACCCGCCTCATGGGCATCCTGGATAAAGCTGTAAACCGACTTCGGCGATCCTTCCTTGACGAATAACTTGTCGGCGACGCCTTGTTTCATCAGGCGGCCCGACGTTGCCGTACATATGACGTCGACTTCATAGTCCATCGCCGCGGCGACGGTCGCCTGGAAGATCGGCGCGCCCAGTTCCTCGCCGTTACGCGGATCGGTGTTTGCCATGACAATGATGAGTTTTTCAGCCATTTTTTAACGTCCTTTTGCCGTCCGCCGCCTTTCTAACAGCGTATTAGCATATACTAAATTACCTCGGCATCCAATTCCCCGGAAGCGAGTTCCGCCGCCCTCGGCGACGACATCAGGGAAGTGCACTGCACGAGACCGGTCATGATCGGTACCAATTCGTCCTCCAGGATAATCTGCAGGCCGCGCAGCTCCTCGAGTTTCGCGACTGCATCGCTCGGCACCTCTTCGAATTCCATTATGAGGTCTTCGACCATGCCGAGCTTAATCCCCGGGTTACCCAAAAAACCATAAGCATTATCACCGACCTGCCAGACAAGCGCGCGGCCGGCGTCGTCTTCAGCCAGCAGCGTTGCGTCGGAGGGCGGTACGGGCCAATCCCTCATGTAGACGACCTGGTGAAATTTCTCGGGAAGAAACCCATTCAATGCATCGTCTCGTGTCCGGGTTGCCGTTAGCACCTCGAACGTGAGTTCGCGGCGCTCCGAGCGGCCACCCGCAGCGATTGCCAGAATCTGGGCCCCCAACCCAATGCCGATGACCGGCGTCCCACGCCGAAGCATGGCGCGGGTGAGCTCGATTTCCTCGCTCAGCGTCGGCAGGTCCCGGTCGCCGGCGGTGCCCCACGGGCCGCCACCCAGCAACAGCAGCGCGTCGGCAGGAACATCGACGCGCGGCAGCGTGCGGCCGCCGGCAAATGGCCTGAAGTACTGGAAGCGGATACGTCGGCCTTCAAGATGATCCTCCATGAGTCCGAGGTATTCACCCGAGGTGTGCTGAACGATGGCGACCACGTTCATTGGCTGCGCCTCGCGGGACGCGAGCACAAAGGCGTCGTCGGGACTCTTGCACTCTGCCATTGCTACGCGCCCTCGCGTTTCGCGATCGCATCGCTGATCGACGCAATGAAGTCTTCGCCGATCACGCTCAGCATCTCGATCTCGGTTTCCTCGAAGAAACGCTCGATCGTCGACTCGATGTCTTCCAACCGCGTGCCAGCAAGAGCTGCTTCAAGATCCAGGACGACACGCGGCGGCGTAACGAAGAAGTCGCCGCTTATCAGGACGCGTTGCAGGATACCGAGCGTCGGTCCCTCGAGCTTGACATAGGAGTTAATCGTGCCGCCCATGCTCGTGTGCGTGCCTTCGAGCAGTCTGTCCCCTCGGCCCGGGTTGTCGATTTCCGCGACGAACTCGTCGCTACCGATCTCGTCGTCGAAGTACTGCCTTGCGAGCGCTTCCTCGGCCTCGGTAATCTCGCCCGGCTCGGCTGTCACGCCGAGTCCCGTCTCGAAGCCCCTGATCAGTGCCGCCTTGATCGTCTCCATGTCGGGCAGCTCGTCGCCGAGCAGTTCCTTCAGGGTAACGACGCGTTGCTCGGCCGAATCCAGGTCGTGCTTGGCGACCTTTGCCTCCGGGATATTGAGCGCGCGAACCATCTGTGCGGCATTCATGTCGACCAGTACCGTACCCTGGTAGATCAATATGTCGCCATCGAAGAAACCGCCCGTTCCGCTGATCTTGCGGCCGTCGACCTCGATGTCGTTGCGTGGCCGGAACCTGGCTTTCACGCCGAGTTCGCGGAGACCGGTGGCCGCCGCATTACAGATTGCGGCAGCGAGATCGGGCAGGCTCGGTATCCCGAGCGACGCCCGGTGGAATACCAGTTCCCAGCCGAGCTGCCCCTCGTCCAGATAGATGGCGCCGCCGCCCGTGACGCGTCGCACGATACCAATGCCATCCTCTGCGCAGTAGTCGAGATTAATTTCGCGCGACAGGTCCTGATGCCGGCCGATCAGCGCGGTCGGCGGGAAGCGCATGAAACGAATGGTGTCCGGCACCCTGTCCTGCTGCCTGAGCTCGATCAGCGCCGGGTCGAACGCAATGTTGGCGCGGCCTTCGCGGACGCCGGTGTCAATGATGCGAAATGGTGAAGCCACGTAGACTCGCCGGGCGCCTTATTCGACCGCAACCGGGATATCGAGCTGCCTGCGAATACGCTTTAAGTCCTTGCCCTTCGGCTGGAACGGATAGCTCGCAATATCGCTCGGTGGAGAGTCGCCGTACGGCCGGTCGCAGGCCGATATGTCATCCTGGAACTTACCCGGGCATCCCGACGTCCTGAACGCGATGCCCTCATCGACAACGTCTGCGAGCTCTGACTCAGCAATGCCGTAGTCGGTGACTCGCCCCTGCTCGTCGAAGCGCATCTGCTCGATACGAGCGTCGCGGTAATCGATCAGGTAACGGGCGAGCTGCACACGACGCCACTGGTCCCTGGGCGTTGCCGGCAAATGGTCCATCAGGGAACCCTGTTCCGGGAAGAAACAGAACATGTGGCTGTGGCCGCCGAGATCCACCAGTTCCTGCACGAGCCTGAGCACTTCGAATTCGGTTTCGCCCATGCCCACGATGATGTGCGCGCCAAACTTGTTCGGCCCGAATATGTCACGCGCCTCCAGCATGATCTCCCAGTACTTCGACCATTTGTGCGGCGACTGCACGCCCTTGCCACGCGTGCGATCAAACAGTTCGGGCGTCGCGGCATCCAGCGCGACGGTGAATATGTCGGCACCGAGGTCTTTGGTGCGCTGCACGTCCGCGCGCGTCATCGTCGTTGGATTGGACAAAATCGACACGGGAATCGCGTCGGGGTCGATACGGTCGGTCCACTGCTCAAGAACGGCAAAAGTATCTTCCTCCGACCGCGGATGCGTAATCATCGATATACACATTCGATGGAATGGACTGTTGTCCGGATCCTGCGCGACGATGTCGATAATGTCGGCCATCGGCACGGCCGGCCAGTCGACGCGAATGAAATTTCGATCGGCATAGTCGCGGTCAGCTTCACGATGCCGGGCAAGGCCGCAGTAAGCACAGTTCGCGCGGCAGCCTTCCGGATACGTCAACAGCAAATTGAGACAGCGCGTGCACTCGCAGCCGTACATGCGTCCGCCCATGATACCCAGCGTAATCGCGGCCGCGGTCGATAGCTGCACGTACTCGGGCGACTTCATGTGCGGCGCAAGAATATTGTTGTTCGGCAGGTAAACGCCTTGTGGCGGGATATCGTTTGCCTTGACCGGTTTGCCGTTCTTGCGGTCGACCGGCGTTTTGGCCGGCATCCGCGGCTCCATCACCTCAAACGGATTGTGGTCACGGTGGCTTTTATCTTTACTTTGCGATGGTGTTGCTTTGTGTTCTATACAACTCATTCGATCTGTTCCCGCTTTAAGAAGATTATGCCGCGCACGATGCCTGCAGCCGCGTTTTCAAATCGCCGCCGAGCTTGATCGAGCAACAGGAGTGCGCCTGTTCAAACGGCCGGCCGATGGTGTGCGCCACGGAGACGGCGCCGTCGGCCGGGAACGCTATGCCATCCAGACCTGCCATGATCGCGTACGCATCGGTGACCCGCTTATGCATCCCCGGGGGTCGCGCGCATCCCAGCAATACCTGTTTGTCCGCGAGTCGCTCACGCGCTTCGAGAAAGATGCGTCCGACGTCGCTAGTCGCCGGCGTCACAAACGTTCCCGGCTTGGCATAGAACGGCATTATGACGACCAGGACCAGCGCGGTAATGTCGTAACGACTCACAATATCGAGGGCCCTGGCCTCGCCGAGAATCTGGCCGTAGTGCAGACCGATTACGATGTGCGGCGTCACTTCCATGTCGGTCGAGCACAGCGCTGCCAGCGTAGCTTCGAAGTCCTCAACCGGGCGATCCAGCTTGTAGACCTCCTTGATCGTTTCGTCGGCGCCGATAACGTCCATCATGACGGTATCGACGCCGGCCGATTCCATTTCTTTGGCGCGACGCTCATCGAGCAGCGCGCTGTGAACCGCCACCTTGAGGTCTGGATAGTCACTCTTGAGCTTCTCAACGACTGGCATGTAACGACTGTACCCAATCTCATTGCGCTTATTGGACCCGCCCGACAGCAGAAATCCATTCAGTCCCTGCGCCTCGATCAGGTTGCGAACCGAGCGATCCAGCGTGTCTGGATTCGTCGCCGGAATCATGGGTTCGAGAATCTTCTTCTGGCAGTGGTCGCAGTTCAGGCCGCAGGCACCCGCCGTGATGGAAAACGCCGGGAAGCTGTTCTTGTTGCAGCCGCTGAGCTCGGTGCTCGAGTACTCTTTGAAGGTCGGCGTCGAGAAACGCAGCGGCCGCAGCGGACGGCTCTTTGCACGGCATTCGAAGTCGTTAACGAGTGCCGCGTCGAAATCAGCGTCTTCGAGATCTTCGATACCGGACAGTGCCTCAAGCCATGTCATACCATTTCCTCATGCTTTGCCGACGCGGCGAGCGTCTCAAGATTGCGTTTGTGCCTCAGTGACCATTAACTTTATCTCCTCGCGAATCGTTCCGGGATACGGGGTATCCGCGATGGTTGTAAGCCACTGTTCTTCAATGTCTTCGACGTCAATCAGGTCGCATTCCATGCGGCGCATGAATGCCGACGCTTCAGTCGAAAGGCTGTCCGGGATTGCCTGGCCCGATATTCGCCCCCAGAGACCGGCCCAGTAGCGCGTCACCGTCCACGGGTTGTAGCCCCCGCCGCCAAGAATAACAGTCGTCTTGTTCAGCGCGATGAGCTGCATAACCGCATCCCAAAGCACGACATTGGACAGCCGCATGTGGGACAGCGGGTCTCCGGCAAGGCAGTCGGCGCCGCAGCAAATCACCAGGGCATCAATATCTATCTTGTCGGCGAGCGGCAGCACCGCGTACTGCATCAGGTACTCGAACTCGCTGTCATTGAACTCTAGCGGCACGCTGAAGTTGAACGCGCCGGCGTGAGGGTGTGAGCGGGTACCGCTGAACGGCCAGCGGTTCTGTTCGTGTATCGATACCGTCGTTACCCGCGGCTCCTCGTAAAACGCGTCTTCAACACCGTCGCCATGATGCGCATCGAGGTCCAGATACATTATCCGTTGTTTGCCCTTAGTCAGCAGGGTCAGGATCGCGAATACCGGATCGTTCAGATAGCAGAAGCCGGCGGCGCGATCGGGCCGACCATGATGGGTTCCGCCGGATGGATGAAATACCACGTGCCCTTCTGCCGCCAGTTCGGCCGCCATAATCGACCCACCAACCGTCATCGACGCCCGTTCGAAGAGGCCCGGAAACAGCGGGTTCTCGAAAGTCCCCACCCTGTAGCGGTCTCGAACTGGCGGGTCCACCGACCCTGTGGAGTTTGCGTATTGTAGCGCCTTGACATAGGCGCGATCATGAAATTCGAAAAGCGTCTCGACGGTGGCCGCTTCGCTTTCGCGATAGTGGTCATCGCCGAGCCAGCCCAGCATCGTGAGGAGATCGACGACCGCCGAATGGCGAACTATATTGAGTGGGTGGTTGAAGCCGAACGCCGGTTTGCGATAGATGTCACTACCGACGAAGAGCGGCGATGGTCGGGCGGTCACCGACGACAGCTGCCCAACGTTCGAGCTGGGGTTGTTACGGTTCATGCTATCCGATAGTAAACCCTGCACGTCGTTACCGCTTTTGAAAGTATGAATCGAGAATATTATATTTCACTAATAAAGACAATTCTGATACTCTAATATGCGTTTTTTTCGCATGCTACCCGTTGAAAAGATAGAGAGGTGTTGAGACATGTCCGCCGAAGAAAAGAGTATGTCAATCATTGTGACCAAAGGGTCACTGGATTGGGCCTACCCGCCCTTTATCCTGGCAACGACGGCCGCTGCAATGGGCCTGCCGGTCACCATGTTCTTCACGTTTTACGGGCTGCCGCTGCTGTTGAAGGACCTCAATCTGCAGCTGACCGCGGCTGGCAATCCGGCGATGAAGATGCCGATGATGGGCGGCCACATGGGACTCCCCAACCTGCTCACCGCAATACCGGGCATCGATGCCGCCTGCTCAAAGATGATGAAGAACCTGATGAACAAAAAGGGCGTCGCGCCCATCGAGGATCTTCGCGAGTTGGCGGTAGAAGCCGAGGTGCGTTTGATCGCTTGCCAAATGACGATGGATCTTTTCGAATACTCGCTTGACGATATGATTGAGGGACCCGAACTCGGCGGCGCCGCAACCTACATAGAAGTCGCCACTCAATCTGACATCAACCTGTTCATTTAGTGACTGCCAAGAAGCAGCAATACGGAGTAACACGACATGGCTGACCAAACTCTCGACGCAAAAGGCCTGAATTGCCCTTTGCCGATACTCAAAGCGAGAAAAGCGCTGAAAGACGTTCCGGACAGCGGGACGCTCGAGATTCTCGCAACGGATCCCGGCTCGGTTGCCGACTTTGAGGCGTTTTGTCGCCAGACCGGTAACGAACTCGTGGAGCACTCCGAGGAAGACGGTGTTTATCGCTTCCTGCTCAAGAAAACAGCATAAATCAACCGCGAGGCACGCAGGGTACGGAAGTCTGCGCGCCCTCGCAGCTGCCCCACCTTGATGGGGAAATCCGCGACACCGTGGCTATCCTCCTCGGTTTATTTTTCGCACTTCTGGACGAACACACGTTGAAAGACGGAGCAATCCGTGGCTGAAAGAAAACGAGGCATACACGCACTCTACGATTCCAATCCCCTCGCGGCCGACGAGGCGTTGTGGGGGCGGCAAAGCGATCCCGTAACAAGACGCGGATTTCTGACGCGCGGCGGCCTCGTCGCAATGTCCGCGGCCGTCGGTGCGACAATACCGTTTGCGCACCTGATGCCGGCCGGACTTATACCGGCGGCACTCGCCCAGTCGGATCAAGCGTTCGAAATTCCCGGCAAGGAAGGCCTGATCGTTCTGAATGACCGGCCCATTAATGCGGAGACGCCCGCACACCTTCTCGACGACAGGATCACACCGGCCAAGCACCTGTTCGTGCGCAATAACGGCATACCGCCCGTGACGGCAGACATCGATGCCGGCGCCTGGCAGCTCGGGTTCGGCGGCGAGTCGGTTGCGCGTGAGGTGACGCTGACGATCGCGGAACTGAAGGATAAGTTCAAGCATTACACCTACCAGCTGCAGCTCGAGTGCGGTGGCAACGGGCGCAGCGAGTTTGTGCCGCCGGCATCCGGCAACCAGTGGTCGGTTGGCGCGATCGGTTGCCCCGAATGGACCGGCGTGCGCTTGAAGGATGTGCTCGACTACGTCGGCCTCAAAGACGATGCGGTATACGTTGCCTACTACGGTGCCGACCTGCATGCGAGCGGCGATCGCAACAAAGTGCCGATTTCGCGCGGCGTGCCGCTCGAAAAAGCAATGGAGGACGAGACGCTCATCGCGTGGGCGATGAATGGCGAGGACATTCCAGCGCAAAACGGTCATCCGCTGCGCCTCGTCTGTGCCGGCTGGCCGGGCTCGGTCAGCGGTAAATGGCTCAACAAGATCGTCGTGCGAAATCAGGTGCATGACGGGCCGAAGATGACCGGCACGTCGTACCGCGTGCCCTGCAAACCTGTGGCGCCCGGCACGACGGTACCGGATGACGACATGTGCATCATCGAATCGATGCCCGTGAAATCACTGATTACATTTCCGAAGTCCGGCATCGAACACCCCGACGGCGAGGTGCTGTCCTTGCGCGGTCACGCCTGGGCGGGCGACCTGGCCGTCAGCGAGATGCAGGTCTCGACGGACTTCGGCGCGACCTGGAAGAAAGCCGCGCTCGAAGCACCGGCTAACCGCTTCGCGTGGCAGCACTGGCGCGCCGACGTCGACTTCCCACAGATCGGCTATTACGAGATCTGGGCTAAAGCGACGGATAGCGAAGGTCGCTCACAGCCCATGGTGTTACCGGGCTGGAATCCAAAGGGTTATCTTAATAACGCCTGCCATCGAATCGCCGTCCAGGTTGTCTGATGCGATCCACGCACTCATCACTGCTGTGGCTGGCGCTTGTCCTTCTCATCGGCTGTAGCGAGCAGGAAGCGGCGGACGATACACCGGACAGCGCCGCGGAAAAGGTGGTCACCGCCCAGGCGGAGATCGATCCCGTGACCGGCTTGAAGATGACCGGCGACTGGGAGCTGGTTCGCGGCAACTGCACCGCCTGCCATTCGTCGAAGCTGATTACCCAGCAGCGCGGCACGGCAGAGCAGTGGCTAACGATGATTCGCTGGATGCAGAAGAAGCAGAACCTCTGGCAGTTCGATCCGGATACGGAGCACAGGATCGTCGCCTATCTAGCGGAGAACTACCCGCCGGATGCCGCGCGCAGGCGCGCGGCGATTCCGCGTGAACTGATGCCGCCGAACCCCTATGCTTATACAAACGCCAACTAATCACAGGTTAGACCCATGCTAGTAAGCCCAGCCGACGTCGTTGCTCGCGCCAAAGCGACGATCAAGGAGTGCACAGTTTCGCAAGCCAAGCAGGTCCTGACGCCGAGCACTTTGCTTATCGATATACGCGAAGCCGCGGAATACCAGCGCGGCCATATTCCGGGCGCCGTCTTGTCTCCGCGAGGCCTGCTGGAGTTCGAGATACACGCGCTCGTGGAAAGGACGGCAGCTGCATCGGACGTCGCTCCCGAAGATCGCGAAATCGTTCTGTACTGCGGTACCGGGGGAAGATCGGCGCTGGCCGCCGAGACCCTGACCAATATGGGCTACCGCAATGTGACGTCGATGGATGGCGGTATCATCGCCTGGTCTGCCGCGGGACTGCCGGTCGACACGCCACTATAACGTTAGTCAGTCGCTGCTGGACGGCGGGGTGATACAGGCCAGATCCTCGGCCAGGACGATATCGCCCTGATAAGCGTTGCGAACCAAAGCGACATTCTTGTCGAGTTCCCGCAGGCTGCGCGCCATGAAATGACTGAGCACCAGTCTCTTGGCACCGGACTGAGCCGCCAGTCTGCCCACGACGCTCGGCGGCGCGTGCAGGCGGCGTCCCACGCCGCTGACATCTTCCGGCACGACGAGGTGCATAACGAGAATACTTGCACCTTTTGCAAACTCGACGAACGCCTCGTTGCTGCCGTTCTGATCGCCTGCAAAGACGAAGACCTCGTCACCAACCGTGACCTTGAATGCGACCGCGGGAACGATACCGTGCGGCACGCGCATTGCCTCAACCAGGATATCGGCGTTCCTGAAAACGGTGACAGGCTCGCCGACCGCGATTTCTCTGGAAACCAGCATCGGCCGGCCGGCCGTGCCATCGAGAAATCCTGAGAGGTAGCCGTACGCGCCCGTTTCCGCGTCCAGCATGCTGCTCAGCCATGCTTTCAGCGCGGGAAACGGTCCGCCGGCGTCAGGCCCGGCCACCTGCAGCGGACGCTCGCGACCCGAGAAACTGCCGGATTTCAGAAGCGCCGGGAAATCGGCGGAGTGATCGGTATGAAAATGACTTAAGCCCGCGAAATCGAGATCGACGAAGCTCGCGTCCGACTCGCCGAAGCGCAGAAACGAACCACCACCGGCATCGATCAAGACGCGCGCAGCGCCATCGATCCAGATAATGTAGCTCGACGATGCACGCCCGTCGTCCGCAATCGGGCCGCCCGAGCCAAGCACCTGTAGAGCTGCGCCGTCCGCCGGGGGGCAGCGGTCCTCCGAATGCGCACAGGAAGTCACTAACAGCGGCGCGAGCGCCAGCAACGGAATCGATCGAGAAAAGGAAATCATATTGAAAAGTGACTCTTGTTTGGGCGTTGCTCGTCGGTATCGCTTACCGGTCCAGCTCGACACTCATCAATATTAGCTCATCGCCGGAAACGACGCGCGTCCTGAAGTCTCCGCAGGAACCACACAGGAGCTTGTTCGGCGTTACCGTCGTTTCGGCGTCGCATTGACTGCATCGAACCACGATATCGCTGCTTTCCATGATCAGCTCGGCATCCTCCGCGACGGTGCCGGCTGCCGCTACCGGATAGGCATGACGCAACAGGTCCGCTTCGACACCGGATAGTGGCCCGATATTCAACGTGATCTTGACGACCTTTTCGGCATCTCGCTCGCGCGCAATGCCTTCGACCTGCTGCATCAGGGACAAACAGATGGAGAGCTCATGCATCAGCGCGATCGCAATCCTGTCAACAGCTCGCGGCGACTCAGCGACTGCTCGCTCTTCGCCGGCTCAAAGAGGCTCTTCATGACCTCCAGCGCAATATCGCGAGCAGTTTCCTGGTCAGGCATATCCGAGACGCTGCGAAACAGGACCGCAGTGAGGTAGGTCCCGAGAACTTCGTCATGGCTGATCGTGAATTCGATCGGACCCGACGGAAACTGGATGGTCGAGGTATCACCCTGAGTGCTGTCATGCCACTCATCGCCGGCCGGCAATAGCACCAGGTTCATAAACCATGGCGTAATCAAAACGCCAAGCTCATGTCCGTCATAATCCTGGAAGCCGACGGCTTCTACCTGCACACGCGGGTTGACGATTGGCAATTCGCGCATGTGCTCGTTGTATATTTTCTCGAAATGATCGACGAGTCGGACCAGTAAGTCGCTCATATCAGTCGACCACGGGTATGAACGCTGCCGGTTCCGAATCGCATTGCGGACAGCGCCAGTAGTCGGGCAACTCAAGAAACGGGGTGCCGGCGGGAATCTGATGCACGTCGTCGCCCTCTGCCGGGTCGTAAACGTACCAGCAGATTCTGCACTCCAGGCGCGAGTCATCCGGCAATGGCGTGCAGTCGTCGCCCGCTTCAGCGCTCATCACGCCATGTCCGTCCAGTACGGCGCGAGAATTTCCTTGAGTCGGGCAGCGGAGTCGTCCAGATCCTCAGGCGCGGCCGCGATCACTTGCGGCACGTCGACGACTTCCAGCGTGTTGAGGATGAGCGTGCCCATCGAGTTGTAGTATCGGACCCACCAGACATCAGGGGTCATCGTGCTGATTACCTGGCACTTGCCGTAGGCGCGGGACAAAATATCGACGGGCCCGCGGCCAAGGCGCGCATCGATGTACTCGACTTCTTCGTCTGAGAGCGGCAGCAGCGTCAGGTTGATCGAGTGCGCGGTGCGATCACGTTTGTACTGCTCGCAACTGGCGGCCAGCTCGACGAGTATCGGCATGGCGTTCGCATATTTTCCGCTCGAATCGGTGAGCGACGTGTCGATCGCCGACCGCGTCCTGTCTTCAACATTAATGATATGTGGCACCGCCGCGACCTCCAGCATATCAAGTGTCGTCTGTCCATCCGGGTCCGTATAGAGCGTTCGCCAGACGCCGGCGAGCACCGCCTCCTGCGTCCGCGCGCTGACCGCGCCGTCAAAGGTAATACTGACTTCGCCTTCGCCGAGAATCTGGTTGATCAGCTCGCGACTGCTCGCGTCGAGCAGGTTCAGGTTGGCGAGATGCGGCCCGCTGCCGTGCTCGTCAAGAGCGCGTTGCAGCCATTTCATTGCCTCTCGCGCACCTTCTAGGTCCCTGACGTCATCGGGCTCCGGTATCAACGGGGCGCTGTACTTCGCCATGTCGCCGGGCATGTCGATATAACGCGGCGCGTCTGCCTCGGCACCGGGCTGACTGCCCGGGCCCACGATGCGTACAGGTATCTCCTTGATGCTCACTCTAACTCCTTGTGAATTGTCGTCGTCAGGCACTTACGACAGGAATACTGAAACCGGGCGGTCGTCGTGGCGCGGCTACCAGGATCTTATCGATCTGTTCAAGGTAGTCCGACCAATCCTGGATTCTTGTAATGGTTCCTACGTATTCGCCGCTACGGACAAAGACCAGGGAAGGAAACGCGCTGAATCCGTAATGGCGTTTGAGTTCCTTACCGTCGCCCCAGGTGTCTCTCACGACGCCTGGCCGTAGCTGTCCACCAAATGCCTGTACCAGTTCCGGCAACACGACGGCCACGTCTGTCGCATCCTTGACCGTGCTCGGGTCACCGGGAAAGAACAGCACATTCATACCGGCTTCGGCGATGAACTCGTCGTGATTGTCGAGGGACACATTCTCGTAGCCGAGTTCGTCGACCAGCCTGTCGATCAGCACGCTGCTCACGGCGTTCCTCCTTCAACTACCGGCCGGCCGAGTTCGTACTCGCGCATGTCGAGGGCAACGGGGCCGATTTGTTCGGTGCCGGCAAGCGGCTTCTCGCGGGGCAGCGGTTCGATGTTCCACTCACGCAGCACCTGGCACGCCACCTCGACAGCCTCGTCGATACGACCGCGCACGCCGCTTGTCAGGCTTCCGCCGTAATCATTGAGCACTTTCGGCTGCACGCCGACAAGTGCCAGTCCGGCCGGCAAAGAACCGGTAAGGTCGGCCGAGGCTAATACCTCCTGGAATCCGGCCTGATGCATGCTGACCTTTTTTGCGCCCATGAAGCAGGGCACGTCGTCGCCTCGCACCAGTTTCAGAGTGGCCGGCTCCATCCCGAAGTCCACGGCATCGAAGATCAGCAAGCGCCGCGCGCTGCAAACCCATGGCAACAGGAAGATGCCCTGCGTGCCGCCGTCCATGACACGCACGTCCTCGGGAAATGCGTAGCGGGCATTCAATGCCTCGACGGCACGGATGCCGAATCCCTCGTCCGCGTAGAGCACGTTTCCGATACCGAGAACCAGGGTGTCAAAGGCACCCGGGTTCCCGTCAGGCTGAATGACCTCGGCGTCGCTCATTGCGGATCGCGCGGGCCGTCATCCTTGAAGCGACGCACACCGTCTATCATCACGCTGATGCCATTCTGTCGCGACATGAAATCGGCACGAATAACCATGTAGAGATGCACGATGATGAACACCACCATCAGCCACATTCCGGTCAGATGCCACATGCGCACCGCCTGTGAACTGGGCTCAATCACAAACACCCAGCCGAACAGCACGTCTGCCCAGCTTCCGGCGCCAGTACCCTGGCTGTAGAGCGCAAAGCCCGTGCAAACCATGAATAGCGCAAGCACAACGTTGATCAGCCACATGAAAATCTGCGCAAGCGGGTTGTGGCCACGGTACTTCGCGATCTTGCGCGTCAGGAACGAATACACGAGCACCTCGTGCCACATACGTGACCAGAACTGGCCGCGCCACACCGGCGGGATCAGCAAACCGCGTGAATATTCGTTACCGACAATCGCCCAGTAGAAGCGCACGAGTAGCCCGACGGCAAACACCATTGCCGCGATGAAGTGGACGAGGCGGATGTTCCCCATCAGGAAGCTGTCGCTGGCCTCGCCGCTCATCGATGGCAAGGGGCTGGCAATCAAATAGCCCGTTACTGCCAGTACCGTAATGGCGAGCGCGTGGACCCAGTGCCAGATGCGTACCGGGACCTCGAAGACGTACAGGTTGCCCGTAAAGTCCTCGCTTTGCGGCGTCGCTACTTTGATCGTAGCCATGCTAATCCCTCCTATCGAACCTTGACCACGGCCAGCTCTCTGCCATCATGCGACATGACGTGGGACGCGCAGGCCAGGCACGGATCGAAGCTGTGGATCGTCCTCAGGATCTCCAGCGGCTGCTCCGGGTTCGCCATCGGCGTGCCGAGCAGCGCTGCCTCGTAGGCGCCAATATTACCGGCCGGATCGCGCGGCGACGCATTCCAGGTCGAGGGTACGATGCACTGGTAGCTTTCGATCTTCGTGTCCTTGATGTGGACCCAGTGGCCGAGCGCTCCGCGCGGCGCCTCGCCGTAGCCGACACCCTTGACGTCGGTTTCCCAGGTTGCGGGGTCGAACTTCTCCATGTTGGCCGTCGCCATATCACCGCGCTTGAGGTTCGCCATCATGTCGTCGAAGACCTCGCGCATCTTCCACGCGCACCACTGGCTCTCGAGGCCGCGTGCCGCCGTGCGGCCGAGGGTTGAGAACAACGCCGTTATCGGCAGTCCCAGCTCGGCCAGCGTGCTGTCGACCTGCTCCTTGATGTCCTCCTTGCCTCGAGCGTAAGCGACGAGATAACGTGCCAGCGGCCCGACCTCCATCGCGTTGCCGCGCCAGCGCGGCGACTTGAGCCACGAGTACTTGGCGCCTTCGTCGATGTTTTCGATTGCGGTGCGGGTGCCTACCGTATTGGGCCCGATTTCGAAGTTCGGCTCGGTGACGCCGTCCCAGGGGTGAAGGCCGGCTGTTTCGTCGGGGTACTTGTACCACGAGTGAGCAACGAACTCCTGAACCTGGTCGGGGTCGCGAACGTCGACATCATAAACCGTGCCCAGGTCGCCATTCAGAATCGCGCCGTTCGGCAACATCAGGCTTTCGTTCGTGTGGTTGTTAGCGTAGGCCGGGAACTCGCCGTAGGACATGACGTTCTTCGACGACAGGCCACCACCGAATCCCCAGTCCTTGTAGAACGATGCGATCGCCTTGAGATCGGGCAGATAGACCTGGTCCGTAAACGCGATGGTCTGGTCGATGATGTCGGAGACCATGTTGAGCCACACCATATTGACCGCGCCGACGGCGCCGGCATCGGCGACGTTGATCGAGCACGGCATGCCGCCGACGACCCAGTTCGGGTGCGGGTTACGGCCGCCGAAGATCGTGTGGATCTTGACGATCTCCTTCTGGAACTCGAGTGCTTCGAGATAGTGCGTCGTTGCCATCAGGTTGGCTTCCGGCGGCAGCTTGTAAGCAGGGCTGCCCCAGTACGCATTCGCGAACGGCCCGAGTTGGCCGGATTCGACAAATTTCTTAAGACGATTCTGAACGTCGCTGAAATAGCCGGGCGAGGACTTCGGCCACTTGCTGATTGACTGCTGCAACTCAGAGGTCGCCTTCGGATCGGCGCTCAGCGCGCTGACCACATCCACCCAGTCAAGGGCATGCAGATGATAGAAGTGCACGATGTGATCGTGGCTGTACTGCGCCAGCATCATCAGGTTGCGGATATGGTTGGCGTTGGCCGGAATCTCTATGTTCAGAGCATCTTCGACCGCGCGCACCGACTGCAGGGCATGGACTCCCGTGCAGACGCCGCAAATGCGCTCCGTGAAGGCCCAGGCATCGCGCGGATCACGGCCTTTGAGGATAACCTCGAGGCCGCGCCACATATTGCCGGTCGAGACCGCGTTACGAATGACGTTATTCTCGTCGAGATTGACCTCGATACGAAGATGGCCTTCGATGCGGCAGATGGGATCGACGACGACACGCGTACCGCTGTCGTCAAGTTGAAAGCCGTTGGGTGTGGTTACGCTAGCCATTGCTCACCTCCTCGCTCTTTTGCGGCTTCTTGCCCGTCGCCCTAGAGATAACCGAACCCACCGCGTGCGCCGCGACGCCGATTGCGGCAGCGCCAGCCAGGACGCCGCCGACCGTGTTGGCCGTGTGTTCTACATTACCGGTGACGCCGAGGTTGGTAACCGGGCTATAGAAGCTGCCCTTGTCCCAGAAGTTGTCTTCGGCGCAGCCGAGACACCCGTGGCCGGACTTGACAGGCCATGACAGGCCGCCATTCCATTCGATCGTTGAACAAGCGTTGTAGGTCGTTGGCCCCTTGCAGCCAACCTTGTACAGGCAGTAGCCCTTGCGAGCACCCTCGTCGTCGAATTTCTCGACGAACTGGCCGGCATCGAAATGTGGCCGGCGATAGCACTTGTCGTGCAGTCGCTGGCCGTAGAACATCTTTGGCCTGCCCTGCCGGTCGAGCGGCGGAAGCTGCCCAAAGGTCGCGTAGTAGGTGATTACGCCGGTCATAACCTCCGCGATTGGCGGGCACCCCGGCACCTTTACGATGGGCTTGTCGAGGATCACCTTGTGAATGGGCGTCGCCTGCGTCGGATTGGGTCGCGCCGCCTGCACGCAGCCCCAGGAAGCGCAGGAACCCCAGGCGATAATGGCCGCGCAATGATCGGCCATGTATCTCAGTTTCTCGACGTACGGCTTGCCGGCCTGCAGGCAGTAGACGCCGTCGTCCTTCAACGGGGGGTTACCCTCGCAAGCGAGGATGTACTGGCCGTCGTATTTCTCGACGGTCTGCTCGAGAATCTCCTCGGCCTGGTGGCCTGCGGCCGCCATGATCGTGTCGTCATAATCGAGAGAAATCATTGAAAGAATGACATCTCCAGCCAGAGGATTACCCGAGCGTATGAACGACTCGGTGCAGCAGGTGCACTCGAGGCCGTGCAGCCAGATCACCGGCGTGCGCGGCTTGGTTTCCAGCGCATGCGCGATCTTGCTGGCGTAGCCGGGCCCAAGACCCAGACCGGCGGCAGTGAGACTACAGAACTTGACGAAGCTGCGGCGCGTAATGCCGTGTTGTCGCATAACTTCGTAGAAGGTTTCGTGGGCGGGCATAGCGACTCTCCCCTTGAGGCTCGATGCGATCGGGCTGGTCGCTTGTCGGAGATATTACTCGCCGCGTTCCTGCGTTTTTTCTTCCTTTGGATGGCTGCCGACGAAGCCACGCAGCTCCCAGCATCATGCGCTGCGCCAGTATTCGAATGTATTGTGGTTCCTACTTATCTAGGGCCCCAGAAACGGCGTGCGTATACGCTGTGACAGGTGCTGCCGGTCATCGGTAGATTCCAGTATACCGAGGAGCGCATCAGTGCATTAGTGTTCGCTAATACTCGGGGCGAAATAATGCCTGCAAGAACAAGAACGACCGCAGTAGTTGGCATCGGTAACAGTCTTCTGACCGACGATGGCGCCGGCATTCATGCGCTCGAGCGATTTGCCGAAAACAATTCCGACGAGCACGTTTTTTGCCTTGATGGCGGCACAGTCGGGCTCGCCCTGCTCGATCGGCTCTCGGGTCTTGACGGCCTCGTCGTACTCGACGCGATGAAGCTTGGCGCCAGGCCCGGAACAGTCGTCGTCCTGACCGGCGCAGAGATGGACGCGCACCTTCGTAAACAGCACGGGAGCGTGCACGAAGTCGGGCTATCAGATCTCCTGGACGCCCTGCGCCTGCGCGGCGACCTGCCCGAAAAACGCGCGCTGATCGGCATAGAGCCGCAGGACATGGGCTGGGGCACGCGGCCAACAACGGCTGTCGCGGCAGCCCTGCCCGAAGCCTGTGGCGAGGCGCGCCAACTCGTACGCCGCTGGAAGGCGGAGAAGCCGATGGACGCAGTCGCATGAGCACGGCCAACGACATCCCGATTCAGGGCGGGGCAGCCCACGGCAACGTGCGGCCGATTCTCTTCGAAGTGCTGCACGCGCTCGACAAGCTGCTCGACGATGACATTCCAACCACCATCGACCTCGCGGGCCTTCCCTTTGGACCAGGCGAACTCGAGAAGCTCGAGGCAGCACTCGGACACGGCGAGCTCGTGGCGCAGCTCAATGCGCTGGGAACGAGTCACATTCGCGAAACGGCGTACCCGGGTGTCTGGTGGGTCGAACATCGAAACGTCAATGACGAAGTCACCGGACGCTACATTGAAATCACACGATTCCCGGAAATTCTCAGCTCACAGGATGCGGATATCGGAGCCGCTCGTGCACGCCTGAGGGAAACGTTCGAATAAGCAAGCGGGAGGAACACAGCATGAAATACAGACCGACCGTCGGAGAGATTTTGCAAGCCAAGGGCGTATCGCGGCGCGGATTTCTCAAATATTGTGCGACGACCGCGTCGCTCCTGGCACTGCCGCCGAGCATGATCCCGCGAATCGCCAATGCGATTGAGAGTGCCCGTCGGCCGTCAGTCATCTGGCTGTCGTTCCAGGAATGCACCGGCTGCACGGAGTCGCTGACGCGATCGGCATCGCCGACCGTCGAGGGCCTGATCTTCGATGCGATCTCGCTCGACTACCATCACACGCTGCAGGCGGCTTCCGGCGATCAGGCCGAGGCGGCACGGCACGCCGCGATGGAGGAAAACGACGGCAGCTATCTCGTGCTGGTCGATGGCTCGATTCCGACGGGCAATCCGGGTTATTCGACGATTGCCGGCATCAGCAACGTCGACATGCTGATGGACACGGTCAAAGGCGCCGCCGCCGTCGTGGCAATCGGCTCCTGCGCCGCTTTCGGCGGTTTACCCGGCGCCGACCCGAATCCAACCGGCGCGGTCTCGGTACAGGACCTGGTCACCGACAAGCCCGTCGTCAACGTGCCCGGATGCCCGCCGATTCCCATGGTGATGACCGCCGTGCTGGCGCAGTTCCTGACCTTCGGCCAGATCCCGGATCTCGATAAACACGGCCGGCCGCTCGCGTTCTTCGGCAATACGATTCACGACCGCTGCTATCGCCGGCCTTTCTACGAGCAGGGCAAGTTTGCCGAGACCTTCGACGACGAGGGTGCCAAAGCGGGCTGGTGTCTCTACAAACTCGGCTGCAAAGGTCCGACGACCTATAACGCCTGCGCGACCGTCAAGTGGAACCAGGGCACGAGCTTCCCGATCGAGTCGGGTCACCCCTGCCTCGGCTGCTCGGAACCGAAGTTCTGGGACAAAGGCGGATTCTATCAACCGCTGTCAACCGGCCACTTTGGCAGTGGCGCGACCGTTGCCGGGGCAGCCGTTGCCGGTGTCGCTCTGGGCGCCGTCGCCGCGGCCGCGGGGCGCCGTCGAAAAGCTAAGTACACAAAGGAGGCATGACATGGACCTTCTCGAATTTGCAAGAGGACCGGCACTGCAATTCGCCGCGCTCGTCCTGGTTGCCGGAACCCTATGGCGAATCGTCGGTATCGCTTTCCTCGGCAAGAAGCCGGACTACTCGGAACCGCGAGGACCCGGCGGCCTCGGCGCCGCGCTCAAGGTCATCTGGACGCGCGCTTTTACGGCCGAGCCGTTCAAGAAAGCAACGCTGTATCCGAAGATCATGGCCTACGTCATGCACATCGGCCTGTTTGCGACGATTTTCCTGTTTACGCCGCATATCGTGTTTTTCGAAGGCTGGATGGGTCTTGACTGGCCGGGATTGCCGAACAACGTCATCTACTTCATCGGCGTCGCGACCGTCGTGTCGGGCTTCGCGCTGATTATCCGGCGAGCGACAAGCCCGGTGCTGAAGTTGATTTCCAACTTTGATGACTACTTCAGCTGGTTCGTGACGATGCTGCCGCTGGTTACCGGCCTGTTGATTCCGGTTCGCGCGCTGTTCCGTTACGAGGACCTGCTCGCAATACACATACTGAGCGTTGCATTACTCCTGATCTGGCTGCCGTTCGGCAAACTTGGACATACGTTCCTCGTGTTCATGACGCGCGGCACGACCGGAATGGTCTTTGAACGCAGGGGGGCCAAGACATGACTACCGTAGACGGCAGGCACACCATCGACCGGGAAGCGGAGCGCATCGCCTACAAGCCGCCCGAGGTCCGTCACGACAAGCAGGGCGATATGAGCACCGAAGAGCGCGTCGAAATGGCGATGCGCCACTTCGTGAAGAACTTCAACACGCAGACGGCGTCGTATCTCGACGGCTGCCTGCACTGCGGCATGTGCGCCGATGCCTGTCACTATCATGTGCGCACCGACGACCCGCGTTACACGCCTATCTGGAAGATCGAGCTGTTCAAACAGGCGTACAAACGCGAAGTCGGACCGTTCGCATTCTTCTATCGACTGTTCGGCTTCAAAAAGAAGGTCACCGTCGAACAGCTCGAAGAATGGCAGCACCTGCTGTACGACAGCTGCACCGTGTGCGGGCGCTGTTCGCTGGTGTGCCCGATGGGCATCGACATCGCCGGCATGGTTTCGATGGCACGTCACGGCATGTTCAAAGCGGGCCTGATTCCGCACGAACTGCACGAGACCGCGAAGAAGGCGGCCGAGACCGGTAGCCCCCTGGGTGTAACGCCGGAGAAATTCGAAGAACGGCTCGAGTGGATGGCCGACGAACATGAAGTCGATATCCCGCTAAACGTCGAAAAGGCTGATGTGCTCGCCGTTATGTCGTCCATCGAGATCCAGAAATATCCGGAATCGATGGCCGCCACGGCGAAAATACTGAACGCCGCTGGCGAATCCTGGACCTTCCGCACTGACGGTTACGAAGCGACCAACTTCGGCATGCTGTCCGGCAATGTGGAATGGCAGAAAGAAGCCAGCATGAAGCTGATCGACACGGCCATAAAGATCGGCGCGAAGCGGCTGGTCCTGCCCGAATGCGGACACGCCTACATGGCGATGCGCTGGATGGGCGCCAACATGTACGGCAAGCCGCTGCCGTTCACGGTTCAGCACATTTCCGAATACCTCGCGGAGGCACTGAACGAGGGTCGCATCAAGGTCAGGAAGGTCGACAAGAGCGTCACCTACCACGACCCCTGCCAGGTGTCTCGCCGAGGCGGCGCAACGCAGGCAGCGCGTGACGTTCTCAAACATCTCGGCGTTGATTTCCGCGAGATGCCGAACGGCGGCGACTACAACTGGTGCTGCGGTGGTGGCGGCGGCGTCGTTACCATCAAACGCGCCGACGAGCTTCGTCATCGGGTATTCAAGCTGAAGATGGACCAGGTCGAATCAACCGAGGCGGATGAACTGTTGTCCAGCTGTGCCAACTGTCGCCAGAGCTTCGACGACTCGCAGCAGCACTTCAACTGGAGCTACAAAATGGGCAGCCTGCTGGAAACGGTTGCCGAGAATCTTGAGGAGGGCAAGGCATGAACGCTCGAGTCGTCGTAGATCCGATCACCCGCATTGAGGGCCATTTGCGCATCGAAGCGCAGATGAACGGCCAGCAGATCGAGCAGGCCTATTCCTCCGGCACGATGGTGCGTGGCATCGAGATCATTCTTCGCGATCGCGATCCCCGGGATGCCTGGGCGTTCGCGCAACGGATCTGTGGTGTCTGCACATTGGTGCACGGCATTGCGTCGATCCGCTCGGTGGAGAATGCAGTTGGTGCGAAGGTACCGCCTAATGCGGAGCTGATTCGCAATCTAATGATCGGCGCGCAGTACATTCACGATCACGTGATGCATTTCTATCACCTCCATGCGCTCGACTGGGTAGATGTGGTTTCGGCCCTCAAAGCCGATCCTGCAGCAACCGCGGCTCTCGCACAGTCCCTGAGCAGCTATCCGCGCTCGTCCGCTGGCTATTTCAAGGATGTACAAAAGAAGGTTGCCGACTTCGTGGCGACGGGACAGCTCGGTATTTTCGCGAAAGCCTATTGGGGTCACCCCGAGTACAAGCTGCCGCCGGAAGCCAACCTGATGGCCGTTGCACACTACCTGGACGCCCTGGAATGGCAACGCGACGTTGCACGCCTGCACGCGATTTTCGGCGGCAAGAACCCGCACCCGAACTTCGTCGTTGGCGGCGTACCGAGCCCGATCGATCTCAACTCGGATTCGGCGATCAACAGCAAACGCCTGAGCCAGGTTCAGGAAATCATCAACAAGATGAAGGTTTTCGTCGAGCAGGTCTACGTCCCGGATACGATTGCGATTGCCAGCTTCTACAAAGACTGGTTCGCGCGCGGTGAGGGACTCGGAAACTTCATGTGCTTCGGCGATCTGCCGGCCAACGGCATGGACGATCCGGACTCGTTCCTGTTCCCGCGTGGCGTAATCCTCGATCGTGATCTTACGACCGTGCATGAGTTGCGCCTCGACGACCCTGACGGCATCCAGGAGTTTGTCTCACATTCCTGGTATGACTACTCGGGCGGCAAGGAGGTCGGCCTGCATCCGTGGAGCGGTGAGACCAGTCTGAACTACACGGGACCGCAGCCACCGTACGAACAGCTCGACATCGAGCAGAGTTATTCCTGGCTCAAGTCCCCGCGTTGGCAAGGCAAGGCGATGGAAGTCGGTCCGCTGGCGCGCGTCCTGATGCTGTACGTCAAGCGCCACGAATTGACCCAGCACCTCGTGAACAGCACGCTGTCGCAGCTCGAGCTGCCGCCGCGTGCCTTGTTCTCAACCCTGGGTCGGACGGCCGCGCGCACGCTCGAAACCGCGATACTCGCAGAAAGCATGCAGGGCTGGCTGGATTCCCTGATTGCGAATATCAAGGCGGGCGACACCAAGACCTTCGACGACTCGCTTTGGGAGCCTTCGAGCTGGCCAGCGAAGTGCCAGGGAGTCGGCGTCATGGAAGCGCCGCGTGGCGGACTTTCTCATTGGGTCGTCATCGAGGATGGCAAGATCGCCAATTATCAGGCGATCGTTCCGAGCACCTGGAACGCCGGGCCTCGCGATCCGACCGGGCAACCGGGCGCCTACGAGGCGGCGCTGGAGGACGCGCACGTCATGGTCGACCCCAAACAACCGCTGGAGATATTGCGCACGATTCACAGCTTTGACCCGTGTATTGCGTGCGCCGTACACGTGACGGATCCGGACGGCGAGGAACTCGTCCAGGTCGCTATCCGGTAATCGCAGCAGCGACCCACGTGCCCTTGGGGTATTCCAGGCGCGATCACGCCGTGGCGAGTTTTTCCAGCAGCGGTGCGGGGGTCCAGGCCTCCGCACCGTAACGATCGCGAAATTCCAGGACGCGCTCGTAAACGCGTTGGTGGCCGATCGCCTCGGCATAGTGCATGGGGCCGCCGCGTGCCACCGGGAATCCGTACCCGTAAACATAGACGATGTCGATATCGCCCGGCCGCTGCGCGATGCCCTCCTCGATAATCCGCATTCCTTCATTCACCAGCGCATAAATCAGGCGATCGACAATCTCCTCATCAGGGATGGCGCGCCGCTCGATGCCGAACGCCGCCGCCTCGCGCTCGATAATCTCGACTACCGCGGGATCGTTGGCGTGCTTTCGTGTTTCAGGATCGTACCGATAGAAACCGGATCCGGTCTTCTGCCCAAGGCGCCCCATCTCGGCAAGAACGTCAGACACCCGGTAGGAGCGCGGGTCACCGCGCTCTGATTCCGGCAGCGCCTGCCTTGCCTTGTAGCCAACGTCGATGCCGGCCAGATCGGCGACGCGAACAGGCCCCATCGCCATACCCCATGCTTCCATCGCGGTATCGACCTGCTCGGGTGTCGCACCTTCGATCAAACAAAGCTGCGCCTCGCGGAAATACGGCCCTAGCATGCGGTTGCCGATGAAGCCGTAGCAGACGCCGGACATGACCGGCACCTTGCGAATTCTCTTCGCAAGTGCCATGCAGGTCGCGAGCACGTCGTCCGCCGTCTTCTCCGCGCGGACCACCTCAAGCAGTTTCATGATGTTGGCCGGACTGAAGAAATGCAGGCCAATAACGTCTTCTGGACGCTCCGTCGCGGCCGCAATCTGATTGACGTCCTGATACGAGGTGTTAGTCGCCAGGATTGCACCCGGTTTGCAGACGCTGTCGAGGCGCGCAAAGATCGTTTTCTTTAGCTCCGGGTCCTCGAATACCGCTTCGATAACCAGATCGACGTCAGCAAGCGTCGCGTAGTCGGTTGAGCCGTCTATCAGCGCCCGGCATTTTGCCGCCTTCTCTTCGCTCAGCTTGCCGCGCTTGACGCCGGCAGCGTAGTTCTTCTCGACAATCGACAGGCCCCTTGCCAGCGCCTCACCGTCGATCTCGATCAGCGTGACCGGAATACCGACATTCGCGAAACTCATGGCGATGCCGCCGCCCATCGTGCCGCCGCCTATAATGCCGACCGATTCGATCGACCGAAGTGGCGTGTCTTTCGGCAGGCCATCGATCTTCGCGGCTTGCCGCTCGGCGAAGAACAGGTGCCGCATGGCCGCCGACTGGGGGCTCTTCATGCATTCCCAGAACAGTCTCGCTTCGACCGCCAGGCCCTCATCAAACGAGTGAGTTGTGGCCGCCTCGACGCAGGCCACGATATGCTGCGGAGCGATCTGGCCGCGCGCCCGCTTTTCAAGGGCTGCGCGATAGCCGTCAAATATCGCCGGATCAAATTCGGGTATCGCCTGCTCGCTGGACTTCCTCGGTGCGGCGCCCTGCTCCACGAGTTCCCGCGCCCAGGCGAGCGCTTCCTCGCGCAGGTCGCCATCGACGATCTTGTCGATCAAGCCGAGTTCATGTGCCCGCGAAGCCGGTATTGGATCGCCGCTCGTTATCAGATCCAGTGCTGCCTGGACGCCGGCCAGACGGGGCACCCGCTGTGTGCCGCCCGCCCCGGGCAACAAACCCAGTTTGACTTCGGGCAGGCCGACTTTCGCGTTCGCGACGGCACATCGGTAATGCGCTGACAGCGCTGTTTCCAGGCCGCCGCCCAGCGCGGTGCCGTGGATGGCCGCGATAACCGGCTTCCCGGAGCTTTCTATGAAGTTAAGAAGGTCAGAGAGGAGCGGTTCTACGGCCGGCTTGCCGAATTCGGTGATATCGGCACCGGCAATGAATGTTCGGCCGGCACAGATGAGGACAATCGCCTGGCATGCGTCCGATTGCGCCGCCGAAATCGCATCATGCAGGCCCTGGCGAACCGGTTGCGACAATGCGTTAACCGGGGGATTATCGACGGAGATTACGCCGATGTTACCGTCGACGGTATAATTTACGACTTCCGACATGCTGACTCCTTTGCAAACGACGGCGCACACTGTAATGTAATGTCACCGTCCAGACTATTCGGGACTTGGATACTACGACGATGTACCGGCAACTCACAGACCAGGCAGAAAAATACCTGAGATCGATCTATCAGCAGGACGACATTGCCGGGCAGCTGAAACGCAAGCTGGCGGCGTTGATGGCCTACGGTGAGGCCAATGCCGACGCGGCGTGCCGGTCGCTGAAGCTGAGCCGCCGAACCTTGCAGCGCCGCCTCAAAGCGGAACGTACCAGTTTTCAAAAGATCCTGAAGGAAGTTCGAGCCGAGCTGGCAATCAACTACCTGCGCGACGCCCGGCTGAAATCACTCGAGATCGCCATGCTGCTCGGCTATTCGAATATCAGCACCTTCACGACGGCTTTCAAGTCCTGGTACAACGTGCCACCCGCCGAATACCGGCAAAAGTTTCTCGCCGCGTCGTAACCCGTAGGAGCGCGCCTAAGCGCGCGACCTCCCCCCTTTGGGCGCGAAGCGAAGCGTCGGCTGTAGGAGCGCGCCCCATCGCGCGACGTCCTTGCGGTACGAACCGAAGCAGCAGCGGCTGTAGGAGCGCGCCCCTGCGCGCGAAGCGAAGCGGCGGTCGCAAGACCGCTTCGGATTTCAACCCAAGAAACGGCCGATCGATTCCTTCATCGCGCGCTGGGGCGCGCTCCTACGGGCGGATTCGTCAGACATCACAATGTCGATCAGCCCGCTTTGCGAACCTCCGCGGCAAGATCGCGAATGACGCCACCGAGAATCTCCAGCGCCTCGTCCATCAGCGCCTCACCGATCGTCAACGGCGGCAGGAAACGAATGACATTGCCGCGCACGCCGCAGGTCAAAAGAATGACACCGCGTTCGGCCGCCTCGGCCGTGATCGCTTTCGTGAGATCCGGGTTCGGGCTTTCCGCGTCATTGTCATCGACAATCTCGATCGCGCACATGGCGCCGGTGATTCGAATGTCGCCGATGCAGCGGGTATCGGACTGGAGCTGTTCCGCCCAAGCCTTGATCTTCGCGCCGATCGCGTTTGCCTTGTCACAAAGCTGCTCTTCATCAATCACGTCGAGAACGGCAAGACCCGCTGCGCAGCCCAGCGGGGATCCGGCGTAGGTCCCGCCGAGCCCGCCAGGCTCTACGGAATCCATGATGTCAGCTTTGCCAATGACGCCCGACAGCGGGAAACCGCCGGCGAGACTTTTGGCGACGGTCATCAGGTCAGGCTCGATGTCGGCGTGTTCGACGGCAAACAGCTTGCCGGTGCGGCCGAAGCCCGTCTGAATCTCATCGACAATCAGGACGATTCCGTGCTGGTCGCAGATAGCGCGCAGCTTTTTCAGGAATCCCGACGGCACCGGATAAAAGCCGCCCTCGCCCTGCACTGGCTCAATGATCATGGCAGCGACGCGCGACGATTCCACATCCGCCTTGAACAGCGTGTCGAGTGCCGCCAGTGAATCCTGCATCGATACGCCGTGATAATCGATCGGAAACGGAATATGAAACACCTCCGCCGGAAACGGTCCGAAGCCGGCCTTGTACGGCACGACTTTGCCCGTCAGCGCCATGCTCATCATCGTGCGACCGTGAAACGCCCCGGAAAAGGCGATCACGGCGCTCCTGCCGGTGTGCCGACGAGCAATCTTCACGGCGTTTTCAACCGCTTCGGCACCGGTGGTCAGGAAGATCGTCTTCTTGGGCGTCGTGCCTGGGGCCAGGCTATTGAGTCGCGTCGCCAGCTCCACGTAGACGTCGTACGGCGTGACCTGGAAACAGGTGTGGCTGAATCGCTCAAGCTGCGCTTCGACGGCCGCTATGACCTTCGGGTGGTTATGACCCGTATTGACGACGGCGATACCGGCAGCAAGATCGACATAGCGTTTGCCCTCGACGTCCCAGATCTCGGCGTTCAACGCCCTGTCGGAAAAGATCGTCGTCTGCGTGCCGAGGCCCCGCGGTGTTTCTGATTGCCGTTTGACCAGAAGCGCATTGTTAGTTGTCACCGGAGTTCTCCATTGAAATCAGTTGGATAGGGCTTTGCTGCTCGACGCGAGTCAGTTCGATCCGTCATTGTCGCATCCCGGCTACCCGTACCGTCAATAGCGAATCAGCGTCAGGAAAGCGGATCGGGCAAGGGAAGCCGCGCCGGGCATTTTAGGATATGATTCGCGGCTGATTCGAGGAGGGCCCGTTATGCTCGAGAAGCTTCAATTCTACATCGACGGTAAATGGGTTGATCCTGTTGAGCCACGCACGCTCGACGTCATCAATCCGGCGACCGAAGAAGTTTACGGTCGCATTAGCCTGGGCTCTTCCGCCGATGTCGACGTCGCGGTCGCCGCGGCGAAACGCGCATTCGAAACCTACGCGACGAGCAGCCGGGAAGACCGCATGTCGCTGCTGCAGTCGATTCTGGATGTCTACGCCAGGCGTTACAATGAGGTCGCGGAAGCCATCATGGACGAGATGGGCGCGCCGTGGAACCTCGCGAAGAGCGCTCAGGCTGCGAGCGGGCCACAACACATCAAGGCGGCTTTGAAAGCGCTAAAGGACTACCCGTTTGAAGAAAGAATCGGAACGACTCTGGTTGTCAAAGAGCCGATCGGCGTTTGCGGCCTGATCACACCCTGGAACTGGCCGATCAACCAGATTGCGGTCAAGGTCGCACCGGCGCTCGCAGCCGGCTGCACAATGGTGCTGAAGCCCAGCGAGATTGCGCCGTTCGATGCGATGATCTTTGCTGAAATCCTGGACGAAGCCGGCGTGCCGCCGGGTGTCTTCAATCTAATTAACGGTGATGGTCCGGGCGTGGGTACCGCTCTGAGCGGACATCCCGATGTCGCGATGGTGTCATTCACCGGCTCCACGCGCGCCGGCGTGCTGGTCGCGCAGAACGCGGCGCCCACCGTTAAGCGCGTTGCGCAGGAACTGGGCGGAAAGTCGGCCAACATTCTGCTCGACGATGCAGATTTCGAAAAAGCGGTGGCATCGGGCGCCAGCGATATGTTCGAGAACACCGGCCAATCATGTGATGCGCCGTCACGCATGCTGGTGCCTCGCGACAGAATGGAAGAAGCTGCGGCGATCGCCGCCAGAGTCGCCGCCGAAACCCGGGTCGGTAATCCGCGAGACGAAGGAGTCGACGTCGGCCCGCTGGTCTCGGAGACGCAGTGGCACAAGGTCCAGGAATTGATTCAGAACGGTATCGACGAGGGTGCGACGCTGGCAGCGGGCGGTACCGGAAGACCGGAGGGTCTCGATAAAGGCTACTTCGTGAAACCTACCGTCTTCGCGGATGTCAGCAATACTATGACGATCGCACGAGAAGAGATATTCGGGCCGGTGCTGTCGATTATCCCGTACGACGATGAGGACGACGCCGTTCGCATCGCGAACGATACGCCCTACGGTTTATCGGGTTATGTATCTTCATCCGATCTGGACCGCGCCCGTCGCGTGGCCTCGAGAATGCGCACAGGCATGGTGCACATCAACAACGCGTGGCTCGATTCGGCCGCGCCGTTTGGCGGATTCAAGCAGTCCGGTAATGGACGTGAATGGGGCGCGCACGGCATCGATGAGTTTCTGGAAGTAAAATCGGTGTACGGCTACGAAAAGAGAAAACAGGCATGATGCGAGTTTTGTTACCGTTTGCTCTTGCCGCAACGCTGCTCGCCAGCGCGTGCGGCGGCGGATCCAGCTTTCCGGAAGCAACGGGTAAAGGAAGCATCCGTGCGATCAATGCGGTTCCCGCATCGCCGGAAATCGGTTTCCTGATCGAGGAACGGTCGCTGGGTGCGGCGGCGTACCAGAATGGAACGGCGCTCGCTCGCTACGATGACCTGAGCTACACGTTCAATTTCGATGTCTTCTACGCGGGTGAAGACTCGAACCGCCGAATTGCGCGGCAGAACATCGATGTAGAGGCAGACAAAATCTATGACCTCTTGATCAGCGGCTCGCTCGCGAATCCGACGGTTACGGTCTGGCAGAGCGACGAACGAACATTTGATGAGGCCGATACGGTCTTCGCGGCAAAGTTTTCTCACGCGTCCGCATCGCTCGGCGATCTCGACTATTACTTTGCCGACCCCTCCGTGGTGCCGGCACTCGGAAACCAGGTAGCGACGCTATCCTTTGGTGAGGTATCCGACGCAAGCGACTTCACCGAGGCCGACTTCGTCCTCACTGTTACCAGAGCCGGTGACCCCGACGACGTTGTCTTTACGTCCGACACCGTTACTTTCCCAGCACGCGACGAGTTCATGATGACGCTGTTTGACGGCGACTCAAGTGACACAGCGCCATATTTCGTCCGTACATTTAGCAATCTGGGTAACGCCCTCGCCTTGCCGGACATTAATTTTTCACCCACTGTGCAGTTCGTGAATGCCTCAATGGAGCTGAGTGGTTCGGATATCTATGACGACGAGATGTTGACGTCATTGCGCGTTGCCAACCTCGGCTTTCCCGACGTATCCGCAGAACTGCAGATCGCGGCGGATGCGGTCAATTTCTTTTACACGCCGGCTGGAAATCCGTCAGTCGTCTCGCTCGAAACCGGTTTTACCGCTTTTGGCGGTAACCGTTACCGGATTGTTTCCTTGGGGGCGGCAGACAGCCTCGGCGCAGTCGCTTACATTCCCAATTTGCGGCCGGTCGACACGCATGCGAAGTTCCTGACAATCCACACCTCCAACAACTTCGAATTCTTGGACCTGTACCTGGTCGATGCCGATGTCGGCATCGAAGACCTGCTGCCGGTTCGCCGGGGACTTGCCAGGGGAGAGGTAACGCAACCGTTAGCACTTCCCCCGGACACCTATGATTTGTATGTCACCGATGTCGACCAGAAGGTCGTATTAGCGGGGCCCTACCGCTTAACGGTGGCGGTTGGCGATGCCGTCGACCTGGTCATTGTAGATACGGTCGATCCTGCCGTGCTTGACGTCCTGTTCCTGTCAGGCGGACCGACCAGCTGATTGATGCACTTCGGCCAGGGCGGCCGAGAGCTCCTCACCACTCAGTTCCTTGAATGGTAGCGCCAGCATCGCTTCGATGCGTTGGCGCAAGCGCCGGTAAGCGCTGTCGAAGTCGCCATCGATAGCCGGATCCGGAATGCCCCAATGTACCGTGACCGGGGCACCGTTCCATATTGGGCAGGATTCTCCCGCGGCGTTGTCGCAGACCGTAATCACCAAATCAATCGGCGACGCGTCGTTACCGCTGAATCGGTCCCACGACTTCGACTCCAGCCCGTCGACATCGTGGCCTTCCTGTTTAAGCTTTGCGATCGCGCCAGGATTGACGCGGCCCGTCGGATGACTGCCGGCGCTGACCGCCCGAATATCGTCGCCACCCAGTTCGTTGATAAGCACCTCGCCGAGAATGCTTCGAGCGGAATTTCCGGTACACAATACGAGAACGGTATAGCCAGTCGACATGACGGCGATCGTACCACGGCTGTATAGCCCGGCTAGTTGGCCATCGCGGCGTCCACGTAGGCCGCCGGATCGTTTGCCGCTGCCTCATCGGAGATCGACTTGGCGTCATACATCGCCTGATCGGCGACACTGAGCAGATGCCAGAGTTCTTCACCATGCCTCGGCATGAGCGCAATCCCGACGCTGGCCGTGCACTTGATCTCCTGGCCCTGGATAATGTAAGCCTCCGACGAAGTTTGCACGAGCCGCTCAGCGATGTGCCTGACGTCTTCCACCGTGACATCGGGCAGAACGATCGCGAACTCATC
>CAMYMR010000014.1:37504-46717 GCA_947259285.1 uncultured Woeseiaceae bacterium
CCCGCCTGGTGACCGAAGCGATCATTGATCGACTTGAACTGATTCAGATCGAGGTACAGCACGGCACCCTGGGTACATTCCCGAATGCTGGCCGCACCCTCTTTCTCGAAGCCACGGCGATTCAGGATCCCGGTGAGAGGATCACGCAGCGCGTCTGAAAGCATCTTGTCTTCATTTCGCTTGCGCTGCGTAATATCGACCAGCGTCACGGAAAAATCTTCGCCGACCGGCTCGGCCACGACCCTGAGCCAGTTGTCACCATCATCGGTAGCGATGGACGTCTCGAAGCTTACCTGCACGGTCGGCTGATCATCGGCCATGAAGTGTTTCAGCAGACGCTCGGGATCCAGTTGCTCCAGTTTGTCGAGCGGCATTCCTACGAGCGTTGCATCGCCGTCGCCGATGAACGCCTGCGCCGAACGATTTGCAAATACGCAACGGAACTTGTGAAGGGGATCGGATTCGTCGCGCTTGAATCGCAGTATGCCATTCGACGACGTTTCGATAAGCGTTCGAATCAGGTGTTCACTGTCGGCGAGTTGACTCTGCGCTTTGCGCCGCTCAGTTACGTCCCGACAGACGACCACCATGCCCATATCCTGGCCCCGGGGCCCGGTAAGCGGACCGACACTGACTTCGTACGTGGTGTTCGTATCCATACGCAGCGTCTGCGTCATATCCAGTTCGCGCGCCTGTTCGAGAATCGCTCGAGCGACCGGGAAGTCTTCCCACAGCTTGCCGCCGATCAGGTCCTTCTCCTCGCCGCCGAGCAGCTCCTGTGCGGCGTGGTTTGCACAAATGATGCGTTGCTCGTTATCGATAACGAAGATCGGATCGCGCACATGATTGAACAGGGTCTGGTAAGCCAGCGGGCTGAACTCATGGAAACGGGTCTTGACACTGAGGTACGCGAAAAACGGCCACAGCAGGGTCAGGACGACGATAGCGAACGGAAACGTCGAGGCACCCACGCCGAAGAACGTATTCAAGATACTGACGATGTAGGGCAGCATGCCGCAGACAAGCAGTAGCGATATGGTCTTGCGATGTGCCGGCGCAATGGACGGCAGGCGACCGGCCAATGCGATCGCCGAGAAACCAATCAGTCCATAGACAAACGGCGCATAAACACGGTTATACCAGTAGTGGTCAGTGACGTCGGTAAACGCCAGTCCCGCGTCCGTTTCGACAACCGTCCACAGGATGTTATGCATCGAGTTCGTCAAGGCCAATACGGTCGTAGCGACCGGAATGATGGACAACATGACGATAAAGAGTGGGTGTGGGGGGCCAACCGTGTACTCTCGATAGACCAGGTAGAAGACGATCGGAACGAAGCCGGCGGCGAAAAAGCTCAACACTCGGCCAATGCCGTACGCATTGGCGCTGGTCGCACCGTAGGAGAACGCCGCCCCCGCAACCAGTCCCGCAAACAGGAACATCAGAAAACTCACCATGCTGTTCGAGTACTGCGGCTCGGCGCGCATTACCCGTACGCCGAGGCCGGCGTACGCCACGGCAGCGACACCCAGAAAGGGTGGGAGATAAATTTCCAACAGGTCCAGCATCAGCCGTGCCCGGCGCCGATTGGGGCGTTTCTCGAGTACATCCGCCCATGCTAACGGCCGTCGGGACTACATAATGCGACCCATTCCGCATTACGATGGCAGTGATGCGCAATACGTCACATTTCGCGTCAAAACGACGCCCCGTGAGCCGGAAGACGCCCGGATTAAAGGCCCTCGGCGGTATCGGCTATCAGCGTATCAACGACTGATTTGAGGCTGTCTTCGACACTGGCACCGGATGCGCGTTCGAGCTCGTAGCCCTTGAGCTGCCGGTGCGCGCTCGTTCCCCGTGAAACTATATTGCGCACACGGGACACCTCGTTCATGCAGCCGAGTGCTCTCGCATCCTCGGAAACGAGGGACAGCAGTTCGTCGAGCAGTTCCTCGAAGGGCACGACCGCTCCCTTTGCGAGATCGATCAGTCCCTCGTCATAACTGTAGCGCATAGCGCGCCAGCGGTTCTCACGTATCAGCATGGGCGTGTAAATCCGCCAGCGCTGATTCCGGGTTCGCAAACGGTACAGCATTCGCATGGTGCATATCAGCAGTGACGCCAGCGCCACGGTATCTTCGAGCCGAGTGCAGACATCCATGATGCGCGTTTCGAGCGTAGGGAAACGCGCGCTCGGGCGAAGGTCCCACCAGATACGCGTCGAGTCCTCGATGAGCCCGGCCTCCATGAGAATGCTCACGTGGCGCTGGTATTCAGCGTAACTCATGAATCGCTCCGGCAGACCCGTTCTCGGCAGAGCATCGAAGATCGTCAGCCGGTAACTCTTCAAGCCCGTGTCGCGACCATTCCAGAACGGCGATGAACACGACAGCGCAAGCAGATGTGGCAAGAAGTACGACATCTGGTTCATCAGGTCGATGCGAAGCTCATCATCGTCGATGCCCACGTGCACATGCATGCCGCAAATCAGCAGCCGCCGCGCCGCGCCCTGCATCTCGTGCGTCAAGGTGTCGTATCGTTCTTTGCGCGTGTGCTTTTGCTCGGTCCAACTCGAAAACGGGTGCGTGGACGCAGCGATCGGCGCGAGCCCATGGCGATTGGCGACCTCGATAACGTTGCGGCGCAATCGTGCGAGGTCCTCGTGCGCTTCCTGGACATTTTTGCAGACCTTGGTGCCGATCTCGATCTGCGACTGCAGTAACTCGGACGTCACCTGCGAGCCGCATTTTTCCTCGGCCTCGGCCATCAGCGTGGATGGCGGATCGACAACCAGACTACGCGTCTCTTTGTCCACCAGCAGGTACTCTTCTTCTACACCGATCGTGAATGTCGGTTCGTTTCCAGCCATGCCCTGCCCCCTTTCTTGGCGTTTTGTGCTTTCCTAACTCGTTGCTTTAAGCACTGATTCGCCGGTCCTTCATGCCGAGGCGATCCGGAATCGTCTCGATGATCTTGTGCATAACCCCGGCGATCTCGGCAACGCCCTTCTTCTTGCTCAGCAGGTCCTGACGAATCTCTATACCGACATGCGGCAAGCCGATCTCCTCGGCATGGTGATCGATCGTAAAATCCTGCGGCGCTTTTCCGGAATACGGCTCGTTATCGCCAACGTAGTAGCCTGCGGCGCGAAAACCCTCGAGGAATATTTCGCGGAGGCGCTCATCTTTGTCCCACAGAACACCGATCTGAAAGGCGCGCGATTCGCCGTTAAGAACCGGCGTGAAGCTGTGTATCGATATAAACGCCGGCGGCGGACCCGCGTTTCTCAGGCGCTGAACCTGTTCATCGATTGCGCGATGGTACGGCCAGTAAATTGCGTTGGCTCTGAGGTCCTTGTCGGCCTGGTGAAGGTTGCGGTTGCCCGGCACAAGGATGCCATCGCCATACTCGAGAAATGCGCCGGGATCCATCAGCTGCCGATTGCAGTCCACGATCAGGCGGGAATAGTTCTGTAGCACCGCGGAGACACCAAGGCTGACTGCAAGGCGCTCCGTCAGCGGACCGGCACCGATGTCGATTGCGAGATGGCAACGCCGGGCGAACGGGTCGAGGCCCATATCGCCCAGTGATTCAGGAAACAGGTCGCTGGCATGGTCACAGACCAGCAGAATCGGCTTTTCGGAGAGCGGGCTTAAGACTTTGAATGGCCCCGGTTCTCCCGGAGAGAGTAACGCTGGCACTGTGTTGTTATTAGGCCCTTCTGTCATGCCCCACCGTCAAATCACAGGATGTCAGCCAGTGTACCGCATCGCGGGCCCGGCGCCACCTGCGGTGAGTTCCAACGGCGCTCAGGCCAGCAGCTGCTCCGACTCGCTATCGAGCCAGGGCTCGAACGTCGCGACGGAAGCGGGCCGCGCGATGTAATAACCCTGCGCAAACTCGACACCGAGAGAGCCCAGCTTCTCGAGTACCTGCTTGGTTTCGACACGTTCGGCTATCGTCTCGATGCCCATCGCGTGACCGACCTCTCGGATCGCTTTCACCATACTCTCGTCAACGGTGTCTTCCACGACATTGCGAATAAACTGCCCGTCAATCTTGAGATAGTCGACCGGTAAATTCTTCAGGTAGGTAAAAGACGACAGGCCGCTGCCGAAGTCGTCCAACGAGAATTTGCAGCCGAGTTCCTTCAGCGTATTCATGAAGTGCACGACGCGCGATAGATTCGATATCGCGGCAGTCTCCGTTATTTCGAAGCAGATAGCGCCGTGCGGCAGTTGCTGGTTCTCCAGTTCCTCGATAACAAAGTCGAGAAACCGGTCCTCGCTGAGCGACGTGCCGGAGAGGTTGATCGCGATCGTGTAGCGCGCCTCCCCATCGTTGCTGCGGTCGGCGAGCTGTGAAAGTGCTTCATGAATGACCCAGCGATCGAGTGTAGACATCAGGTTGTAGCGTTCCGCCGACGGAATAAACTGGTCCGGGCTGACAAGTTTGCCGTCCTCGTCCCGCATTCTGAGCAGCAGCTCGTAGTGTCCGCGCTGCTTGCCCTGCTTTTCGCCGATACCGATGATGGGCTGGAAAAAGAGTTCCAGCCGATCGTCTTCGACTGCTCGCGTTATTCTCGAGACCCACTTCATCTCTTCATGCCGCATGCTGGCGTCGGTGTCGCGATACAGGTGGATCTGGTTGCGACCCATGTCCTTTGCCGAGTAACAGGCAACGTCGGCGGAACTCATGACTTCCGCCGCATCCGCGTTCTCACTCGTCACCAGGACGATGCCGATCGAACATCGCACCGTCGTGAAGGACTCCTGCCACTCGAATCGATAGCCCTCGATCGAGCCGCGTATCGATTCGGCGACTTCAACCGCATGCTGCTCGTCACATCGTTCCAGAAGTATTCCGAATTCGTCGCCCCCCAGTCGAGCCAGCACATCGGTGGACCGGATACTCGTCTGTATCAGCTCGGTAAGCTGTCGGAGCAGCGCGTCGCCGGCCGTATGGCCGAACGTATCGTTAACGACTTTGAACTGATCCAGGTCGATGTACAGCAGTGCATGGGTTTCTTCGTGATTGCTACGAAGCCTGTCCAGCGCACCGATCAGGTGGTTCTCGAATTCGCGACGGTTGACCAGGCCTGTCAGGGTATCGTGCGATGCCTGGTAACTCAGCTGACGGAATAGCCGAGATTCTTTGCTGACGTCATGGAATACCATGACAGAGCCGATGATATTGCCGATACGATCTCGGATCGGGGCTGCCGAATCCTGAATCGGCACCTCCTCGCCGTTGCGCGTGATGAGCACGGAGTTCTCGGCCAGGGTCACGACACGCCCCTCTTTCAGGCATCGTACAACCGGGTTTTCGACCGTGGCGCGGGTATGCTCGTTGATGAGCATCATGATATCCGTTACGTGGCTGCCCCTGGCGCCGCGCCTGTCCCAGCCAATCAGGTCCTGCGCAACCGGATTGATGTAATCCACATTGCCCTCTGCATCCGTCGTAATGACGCCGTCGCCGATTGACTGCAGCGTCACCTCTGCGCGCTCTTTCTCTTCGAATACACGTGTCTCCGCGTGCTTGCGTTCCGTAATATCGGTTATCGTGCCTTCGTGCGCCGTGAGAGCACCGTCCTCGTCGTAGATCGCGCGCGAGTTTTCCAGCACGACAATCTTGCTGCCGTCTTTCCGTCGCAGCCGATACTCGAAGTTCTTGACGACGCCCTCCGCCTCCAGCCGGGCAAGGACACGCTCGCGGTCTATCGGGTTGACATACAGCGCCGATGTCAGGCCGGCATCCTTGAGGTCCTCGACATCGTCGTATCCGAGCATTTCCACAAGCGCCGGATTCGCGGTAATGATCTCGCCGTCCCGTGAAGCAATGTAGACGCCATCGACCACGTTTTCGAACAGGCCGCGGTATCTGGCTTCGCTGTTGCGCAAGCGTTCTTCATCCTCCTGTCGCTTAATGGCAATGCCGGCCAGGTGCGCCATGCGGCTAAGTTGGTCCAGCTCGTCGGTTGTCGGCGCGCGGCATTCGTTCAGGTACACGTCCAGAGTACCTATGATCCGCCCGGCTTCGCCGTTTACAAGGAATGACCAGGCGGCCCGAATTCCGTGTTTTTCGGCCTCCTTCCTCGCTGTCGACCAGTTCTCATCCTTGCTGATGTTCGCGTTAATCCGGTCCTGCTGATGATGCACCGCAGTGCCGCAAGTAAGACTTCCGGCGTCAACCTTGATGAAATCCAGACACAGCTTGAAGGCGTCCGACAAGCTCGGCGCCTGTGCGACCGACAGCGTTTTTCGGTCAGGTTCGAGTCGCATTATCGCCGCTTTGAAGTCGTCGCCTATTCTTTCGACCACACGACAAATCGCTCGCAATATCTTGTCCTGCGGCGCGCTTGCCGCAATCATTTCCAGCACCTTGTTCTGCGAAAAGGACAGCGCCTCGTTGCGCTTGCGCTCGGCGATGTCGGTGATACTGACGCGAATCAGCCGTTTGTCATCCGAGGGCAATCGGCTGAACCGAACCTCGCAGGGCAGCTCCTTGCCCGTCGAGTCTTTGTGCATCCATTCGAAAGTCGGGTGCTCGCCGTCCAGAGCCCGGTCGATAAAGCCGCGTCGTACGCCGAACGACGGTGTGCCGTCAGGCTGCATCTTCGGGCTGATGGCTTCGGGTCCAACGGTCAACAGGCGGGACCTCGAAAGATTGAATAAGGTGCAGGCGTTGTCGTTGGCGTCGGTGAAACGATTACTATCGACGTCAAACACGATGATTGCTTCGGGGGCATTCTCAACAAGGGCGCGGTAGCGTTCCTCGTTCTCGCGCAGTGCACTTTCCGCCGCATTGCGGCCGGTGACGTCACGCAAGCTGATGACAAAGACCGGACCGTCGGGCGTGCTTAATTCCGTGGCGTTGATCTCGGATACGAACGACTCTCCGCCGGAACGCACCGCCTGGACTTCGCCACCAGTCAACTCAACCTTGGTGTCATCGAGATCGGACATGTACGGCGCGAGAAAAGCATCGAGCGGCTGATCTTTGGCACCAGGCAGTATCTCGGCGATGTCAGAACCGATCAACTCGTTCTTCTCCAGGTCGAAGTAGCGTGGGCAAACCTTGTTGCAGTTGCGAACGATGCCGTTCGCGGCCACCGACATCAGCGCCTCGGTGACGCTATCGAAGATTGCTTCGATCGGGGTATTGTCCTGGAAGGTACGCGTCTGGATCGACTGCGTTATGGTCGCTTCCATTTTGTCATAATGCTGGTCGATCAGTTTGAGCAGTTCGACGAAGTCGGGCTTCGAAATATTGGACTGTTCTGTCGCAGTCCTGATCTTATCCCTCAAACCTTTCCGCATCGGCCAGCTATTCCTGTAGCTATGGCCGTTTACATTAATGAGACACAAGCACGAAATCTGTGATGCGACTTCAGTTTTGAAAATTATTTTGGGAAATTTTTCCCGGAAATGAAAGACCCTTAGAAACGGCGCTGCTTATTCCGCGGTCAACACCCGAACGGCTTCATCGTTCTCGTCCACTTCGATAACGCCATGCTCGACCGGGTCGGTCGACACCTCGCCGACGTGGATCGGTATAGCGATAACGCTCGAAACTGTCCCGGTTTCGGTTTCGACCGACGCACTGACGTTGAAGTACAGGCGGCCTTCGCGCTGCGGAATCAGCGTGACGCGCTCCGAGACGAACGCCTCTTTGGCCGTCGGCGCGGTAACGAGGGACTTTGGCTGGGCCTCGTGGAATGACATCGAGGCCAGGTCCGGAATCCGATAGTCGAGCTGCACGGGCGCTGCGCCCACGGCCGACTCAATCCGCAGATCGACGGACAGCGGGCTACCGACGATGGGCGTACCGATGATCTTGTAGTCGATGTTGAAGGGCGAGCTCGCCTTCGAGGACAGGCTCTCGAACACGGGCTCCACCTTCTCCGCGGCCATTTGCGGCGTGTTCTTTGCGTCCGACGCGGCCACCCCTGAATCATCCGCCGCGTCATCAGCGCATGCGCTCAAGAGAGATGCGATAAGCACCAGCAATGTAAAACAGTGTTGTCGTCGCATGTCGTTCACCGGGTCAGAAAACAATATCAGGGGGTCATGGAAATATCGAAACAAACCTGCATCGGAAAGTCGCTCGAGATATCCGGATCCTCGTAGCGCCATTCCTGCAACGCTATCACATAGGTGTCCGCCGAAAGCGTGGGCGTCGTAAATGTCTCTATATCTGCATCGCCGGAACCGCCGACACCCAGAAACTCGCCGTCACGATACAACCAGAGATCCGGATCGCTGCGATCAGCGGCGGGCGGAGAGTCAGTCGTTGGAGGCGGCACCGGGTTTGCCGCTGCCGTTATCGTCCACGACGCCGTGCTCGTGGTCGTAAACCGCAGATAACGCCACTCGCCCGGTTTGTTGCCATCCTGACCCTGTGCAAAATCGCTGTTCGCGCACACCTGGACGATACTGCCGTTGGTGGGGAGCACGGTGTAGACTGGAAGCAGGTCTCTAGAGCCCACCGGGACCGTCGTCTGCCCGCTGCCCCAGATGTCCAGGCTGTCGGTATCGATATTGTCGCGGTTCAGCAGCACGTCGACGAACGCGCTGTCGGCGGCGTTCAGCATCGACTGAAGCTCAGTCGCGAACGAAAAAACCGTGGTGAAGGCCTCGGTGTTGGCTTGCGGCCCGACCATCGTATTGTAAATCGGCGCAAATCCGATCGAATTATCGTCCAGGCCGTCGTTGGTCGTGTCCCATAGGTCGTACAGGAAGGTGGCAATCGATACCTCGTTGAAGAAACCTCGCGTGCCAACGATCCCGGAGAACGGCGTCTCGACGTTGAATTCGAAGCCGCTGGACGCCGGTGCGCCGGTATCGCAGACCTGCGGATTGCCGATCGCCATGCCCGCAAAGCCGTATCCCCACCCTTCGCCGAACGCGACGCGAGGCTCGACCGTTCCCGGCACAACGTGCCGGCCGCCGATGCTGTCGGAGCGGGCCAGTTCGTCTTCGAAGTAGTGGCCCCATTCATGCGCGATCGTGCCGCGATCGAATTCGTCGGTATCGATTGTCGAGTTCGGGAAACGCCCTTCGGCATCGCCGAGCAGGAACAACGACGGGTTGCGCGTGAAATCGCCGTCGGGGTTGCTGGAGTAAAACGTGGTCGGCAGTCTGCCATCCTCGAAGTCTCTTTCACCGGTCAGCGTATTATTGACGCTCCAGAAAGCGTCCAATGGCCCCA
>CAMYMR010000015.1 GCA_947259285.1 uncultured Woeseiaceae bacterium
GGCCATTGGATGCTGGTGAAGCTGTTACGAGAATTTCCTGAGCTTGCCGAAAGGCAGCAAATAATCGATGGTCTCGAGGCATCGATTACGCCCGCAAAAATCGCCGGCGAGATGCGCTATTTCGCGAACGCATCGGCCAGCTGGGAACGTACCTACGGCTGGGCATGGCTGCTGCAGCTGGCGACCGAGCTGACGCAATGGGACGATCCTCTGGGCGAGAAATGGGCGAGCTCGCTGGAGCCGCTGGCCAAAGTCATCCGCGATCGCTACATCGAATTTCTTCCACGACAGGAGTACCCGATTCGCACCGGTGTGCATCCGAATACGGCATTCGGACTGTCCTTCGCGTTTGATTACGCCGAAGCGGTCTCGGATAGAGAGCTCATAGAGGCTATCGTGTCCGCCGCGACCCTTTATTTTGAGAACGATGCGGATTGCCCGCTTTCGTGGGAACCAAGCGGCGAGGACTTTCTGTCGCCGTGCCTTGAGGAAGCGGCGTTGATGGCCCGCATCATGCCCAACGATGAATACAGGGCATGGCTTGCCGAGTTTCTGCCTTCGCTATCAGACCCGGCTTCGTTGATTCCGGCCAACGTCAGCGACCGATCGGACCCCAAAATCGTGCACCTCGACGGACTCAACCTGAGTCGCGCCTGGAACCTGTATGTGATTGCCGGCGTCGTTGACGATGATGCTCTGGCAGGCCAGCTTCGCGATACGGCGGCCGATCACCTGAGCGCCTCGTTGCCACACATCACGAGCGAGCATTACGAAGGGTCGCACTGGCTGGGATCCTTCGCGGTCTACGCGTTGACGCGATAGCGCTAGCGTAGCCTGTTGCCGAACGCGTCCCAGACTTGGACGTCGCCGTATTCCAGCGCACGCACGCTCTCCTCGATCTTTTCGAGGTCGCCGGTGATTAACCAGGTGAGTTTGTCCGGATCAATCAGGCTGCGAGCGCTTGCAACGACGCCATCGAGCGTCACCGCTTCGATACGCGCGGCAGCGGACTCCGCGTAGTCCAGCGGCAACCCGTAGCTGGCGGAGCGAATCATGCTGCTCAGGAACCCGCGATTCGTCGCGAACGAGCCGGGTAACGATCGTGTGCGATTCAACTTGACCCTTGCGACCTCCTCTTCGGTCGCCGGGCGGCTCGAGACGAAATCCGTTAGCTCGCGCAGGATCTCCTGCATGCTCTCCGCCGTCTTGTCGGTTTGCACCTGGCCGGACGTGTTGATGGTCATGTCACCACTCGCGTTACTGCTGATGCCGGAGTAGTACCCGTAAGACCAGCCTTTTTGCTCGCGGAGATTCATGTTCAAACGTGCCTCGAACGCGCCGCCCAGAACCCGGTTCATGATCGACAGTTGTGTCCAGGTATTCGCGTCGTATGGCGGAATAGCGTGACCGGCGATAATGGTGCTGGATGCCGCGCCCGGGTAATCGACGAGAATGACCCGCGGCCGCGCTTCGGCCGCACCACCGACTGCCCTCTCGGCGACACTCCCGTTGGCCTTCCATTTACCGAAGGCCTTGTTAATGGCCGCGGTCGCTTCTTCGAGACGAATGTCTCCGATCATGTAGACGGTGATTTTGTCGGGCGTGATCTCTGCCCGATGGAACCCTTCCAGTTTCGCACGATCCACCTGATCGAGAAGCTCTGGTGTCCATACCGCGCCCATGGCGGTGTCGGCCCCGTAAACGGCGCGATCGAAAAGGCTGCGGGCGGCCCGTGACGGCGCTTTTTCGAGGTTCGCCAGGTACGCCGCTACTCGCGCCTTGTACTTCGTCAGCTCGGCGTCAGGAAACGTCGGGTTCCTGAGCATGTCGGCCGCCAGGTCGAGCGACGACTCCAGGTTCCCGCGCAGGATACGATAAGCATAAGAGCTCTGCTCCAGGCCGTCGCGAAACTGACCGCTCATCCCGATTTTATCTTTCTCGGCGGCAAGTTCGTTCGCGTCAAATTCTGTCGTGCCCTTGTCCATCAGGCCGAAAACAAATGACGCAAGTCCAGGTGCATTGCGCGGCGCCGCAATACCGCCGGTTTCGATCTGTATCGACACATCGACCAGGGGGATGCTGCCGCGCGTCGCGACAACCAGCTTCATCCCGTTCTTCAGCGTCGCGGTTTCTATGTCCGGGAAGTTGATCGTACCCTGCGCGGTGACCGGCGGAATCGTCGAACGATCAACCTCGCTTTCGGCGCTTTCGTACGGTGGGAATGGCTCGACTGTCAGCTGGTAATAGCCGCGCGTCAGCCAGCGGTCGGCGACCTGTCGAATATCTTCCGGGCTTGCCGCGTTCAGCCACTCGAGCTCCTGGTTGACGAACAGCGGATCGTCGGAGTAAAGAAAGCCTTCGGCGAGCAGGCGACCGATTGACGCGCCGGTCTCAAGTGCGCCGAGTATGTACATGTTCACGCCCAGCTTTGCATTCTCGAGAATCTGCGGATTTGGTCCGACCTCCAGATACTCCGCAATCGTTTCGTCGACGACAGACAAAACCTGTTCCGGCGTAACGCCGGGTTTGAGGTCGATAGTCAGTGAATAGGTGCCGCTCATGACCTGGCCGTCTGCCCTTCCGTAGACCGTGGTGGCCAGCTGCAGTTCGTCGATGAGCTTCTTCCGGAGCGGCGAATTCTTGTTGCCGGCCAGCGAGTCGTTGACCAGGTACATCAACGATGTGTCCCTGTCGTTCAGGCCCGGCAGCGCCCAGACCCGCGAGATGCGCGTCACGCCGACGCGATCGTACATTGCCTCCTCACGATTCTCCGTGAGTTCCGGAACCCATTTCTTCGGATAGGAGAGCGGTACGCCGGTCGGCACGCCGCCAAAGTAGTGTTCGACCTTGGTTTTGGCATCCTCGAGAGTGACGTCGCCCGCGAGCACCAGGACGACATTCGAAGCACCGTAGTAGGTGTCGAACCACTCGTGCACGTCCTCGAGCGAGGCCGCATCCAGGTCATCCATCGAACCAATCACGGAATGCCGGTACGGATGCCCAACCGGATAAAGGCCCTCACGAATCTTGTCGCCCATCTTTGCGTACGGGCGGGTTTCACCCTGGCGCTTCTCGTTCTTTACGACGTCGCGCTGCTCGTCCAGCGCTTCCTGCGTTACCGCTCCGAGCAGGTTTGACATGCGGTCGCTTTCCATCCACAGCGCCATATCGAGCGCGCCGGATGGAACGGTAGCGTAGTAGTTGGTTCGATCCTGCGATGTCGTGCCGTTCATCCCGGTAGCGCCGGCATCGGTAAAGGGCGCGAAATACTCACCCTCGCGGCTCTCGGTTCCCTGGAACATGAGGTGCTCGAACAGGTGCGCGAAACCAGTTTTTCCGGCCGGCTCGTCCTTTGATCCAACGGCGTACCACATGCCCACGAATACGGTGGGAATCGAGTGGTCTGAATGCACCAGCACGGTGAGCCCGTTGTCGAGCTGGAAGGTCTCGTACGGGATGTCGACCTGCGTCGAGATGTCATCGCTTGCATATGCGTCGGAGGCAGTGGCAATAAGAATCACCAGCGCCAGCAAGAAACCGGTCTTGCGGTAGCTTTTTTCCAAGAGGAAATCCTCGTTGAGTTTTTACAGTGCGGCCAGGACTCGCTGCAGTTTGCCTTTTACCTCATCTGCCAGCGGCGCGATGCCCGGCTTTTCGACGAGTGACAATACGCTTTCCGGATCCATGAAGTCGACATGGACTTTGCCTGCGTCGTCCTCCCGGACGAGGACATTGCATGGTAACAGCAGACCAATGTCGTCGACGGCCTGGATCGCCTGATAAGCGAGCCCGGGGTTACAAGCGCCCAGAATTCGGTACGGCGGCATGTCCTTACCGAGTTTCGCTTTCATCTTTGCCGTAACGTCAATCTCCGACAGCACTCCAAAACCTTCTTTCTCGAGTTCTGCCGTTACCGTTTCGATCGCATCATCGAAAGACAGTTCAACCGTTTTTCCAAATCCGAAGTTCGAGTTCATTAGCTGGGCCCGTTAGCGCTTGCCAGGTCGTTATGCTTCATTCCCGGCGCATTGATTTCTGCCGCAATAGATGTCGTGCAAGAGACGAATGACGCGATCGGTCGGCCCATCGACCAGTGAGTAGAAGATGGTTTGCGATTCACGCCGTGTTTTTACCAGACCCTGCTGTCGCAGCCGCGCCAGCTGCTGAGACAGAGCGGACTGGCTAAGTGGAATTATTTCGTTGAGATCGCTCACCGAGCGCTCGCTTTCCGTCAACAGACAGAGAATCATCAACCGGCTTTCATTGCCGAGGGCCTTCATCAGGTTTGCCGCATCTGCCGCGTGCTCTTGCATCTCCTCCGCTGCAGGTATCACAAGGACCTGTTTTTCTGGCCTTTTCTCGTCGGCAATCATCGTCTGCACCCTTCCCTAGCGGCCGTATTTCAACAATATAGAACATACTAATTTAGATGTCTATAAATTAGGTTTTACTACATTAGATTGATGTAATAATTTGTGCGGCGAAGACAGAGCCTTACTACGAAAAGACCATCATGAAACTGATCGGCATCGAGCGGCTTAAAGAATCCCACTAAAACAAAAACCGGGGTCGAACCGAGGTTTCTTACGTTTTTCGCCGAGAAACCTCGGATTGATCCCTAGTTCCGACTTGGCCACGCTGCAATCAGTGAGGAGCGTATTGATCCGCTTTCACTGAACAGTGCGCCGACTTTGACGGGAACAATCTCGTTGTCGGAAGTAAAGCGGACCGAAGGGAGCCATTTCGACAACGAGATTGTTCCCGTCAGCGTTATCGGCTATCTGAATTGCTGCGGCAGCGTTTAGTGGATAAGCGTTGCTGCCGTCGGCGCCATCTTCGCATTATCATGATCGGCACCGTCGACGACGACTAATCGCCAGCCGAAAGGAACGCCGAGCTCTTCTGATTTCGACTTCGCGATGCGAAACATCGCACGGCCTCTCTCGAGACGATTCGGCCCCTGGCGTTCCGCCTCGGGCGTCTTCCTGAGCTTGTCGGCATTGACGTCGATATCGGCATTGCCCTGCAGCAGGACGAGCGGCTTGGCAAGAATGCTCGGCAAGGCATCTTTTTCGATGCCCGCATTCCCGAGTCCGTAGGGGTACTCGACGCTGAAGTCCGGCATCGTGTACCAGCCGGCATTTGCGGCGATAAAGCGGTGCACGCGGGCTTCTGGTACGTAGTACATGAAACGGTGCACGAACTGCGAGCCGGCAGAGTGCCCGTAAAGAACATACTTGTCCTGCTCACCGCCTATGCGACGACGAATTTCGTCGAACAACGGCTCAACAAGCGAAAACGTCCATTCGTCTTTTTCGCGCTGCAGGCCGCTGTCCGGATCGAACACATTGCCGAGGTTGTAGTGCGCCGAGCCGGGGAAGTCTTGCTGCGAAAGGTACGGCACGACAACGACAAGACCTTTGGCCATCGCGAGCGTCTTCCAGTCATCGTAGTAGCGCGGCGCATCGCGGCTGGCACCGTGCATGACGATAACGATCGGCGTCGATGAATCGCGCACGACAGGAACGTAGATACGCACCGGTATCGGTGGTCCCGACCAGGCCGAGAACGTCCACTCCGCTTCCCGGTTCGCAAAATCCCGCACGGTTCTCCAGGCTACCCGTTGCAGGTAAGCGGCAGTTTCTTCGTCCAGGCCCGCATCGTATTCGAGACCTTCAGGCGACCTCTGGTGCAGTGCCGCGAAGAACGTGCAGGCGGCGAGATAAGTCCCGGCAAGCGTCGGATGACTTCTGTCCGCGATGCGTAATGGTATGTCGGGACGCTCCACTGTGACTGTCGCAAATGCAAGTCCCACAGGCACGACCTCGGCATCCAGCTCGCGACCGATATCGCTGTAGGCCTGGTTGAGTCTGGCCGTCATTTCGGGTCGGTCTGTGTATGCCCATGTCATGAAAAACGCGGGACGCGTGCCCTGTTGACGCGCGATGCCCGCGAATTTCCGCGCCGCCTCTTTGAACGGCTCAGCCGTGTCGACACTGATCGGCCCCAGACTGTGCCCCTGCATCACCGCCACGTCCCAGTCGTCTTCAGAGAGGACGTTTTCGAAGCCACCCGCATGCTCGGGCAGGCGCGCGCCTGATATGGTCATGATCCGGAACCTGGAATTGTCGGGCGTAAATAGTCCCGAGGCCCAGGTCAGTTCGCGAAAGTGCTTGTGCAGACTGTTGTTGTAGTAGGTGAAACTGTTTCCGAGGAACAATACTTTTGAGGGCGGCGCTGGACTCGAGCGGTCTTTCACGACGCCACTTGCTTCGCCAACGTCAGCGTCCGCCTCATCGATCACACGCTTCGGATCGTGTCGCGCATCGGCCATGGCAGCCTGCGCAAACAAGAGGCCGAAAAGAATTATTGATCTCAGAGCGGACGTCATCGAAGTCGTCTTCCGGTTTGACGGCCGCTTATACTAGCAGCGAAGCTGCCGTGACAGATACAAAGGTAGAGACGAACCGATATGGATATTGTCGTTGTCGGAACTGCTGTTGTTGGTGTGCCAGGCGCTTACTTATCGCTCCGAAAACGAAGGCGCTTTCACGCGTATCGGCCTCGGCTCATGACATCGCGAGATCGGTCCTTTGTTTGAAACGGTAGCAGGAGAGAAGACAACCATGCTCCGACGCGCACTCGCGTTGATCGTTGTGTTCCTGGTCGGCGCATGCGCTACGCCGATCGTCGTTGTCGATGCCGGCACGCCCTGCGAAGCGTCATCATTCACGGTGTTAGACGACTTCGGCGGAGCGCGGCGCGGTCGCTGCGAAGTCCTTGCCAATAATCATGTACGGCTGTCGATAGTCCCCGAGGACGATGGCTACATAAACCCAAGCCCCTGGTTTGCATTCAAGCTTGTGCCCACCGCCGAAGTGAAAGCGATTGTATCTTTGCAGTACCTCGGCGGGCACCACCGCTATGTGCCAAAGACGAGTTCTGATGGACTGAACTGGTCGCCAATCGATGCGAGTCAGGCCGAGATTTCGGCTGACACGACCGTCGCCACTTTCACGGTCTCACTCGAAAACGACGCCGTCTGGGTCTCGGCGCAGGAACTGCTTATGCCGGCGGCCTATGACGCCTGGGCGGTGGAGATCGCAAGCCAGACTGATGCTGAGCGGCTTCTGCTCGGATACTCGATCGGCAAACGGTCTATCCATTACCTTGTGACCGATCCGTCGGCGAACAACGTTCTGCTGCTGGTCGGGCGGCAGCATCCGCCGGAAGTCTCTGGCGCATTCGCTTTCTTTTCATTTGTGGAAACACTGCTGGGCGACACCGAACTTGCGGCCCGCTTTCGCGAGCACTTTCAGATCGTCGCGATCCCGTTGATGAACCCGGACGGCGTTCTGGCGGGACACTGGCGCCACAACCTGGGTAGCACCGACATCAACCGCGACTGGGGCATTTTCAATCAGCCGGAAACTCGCCTCGTCGGTGAGCTGTTGGAGAAATTGGACTCGGAAGGCAGGCGGGTCAGGGTCTTTCTCGATTTCCATTCCACCAAGCGCAATGCTTTTTATGTTCAGGACCACTCGGAACCCACCGATCCACCCAACTTCTTCGCGGCCTGGTTTGAGAGGGCAACACCGCGGCTCGATGACTACCCGTTCACGTACGAGCCGCGTTTCGGCGAACATCCGGGAGTCGGCAAGAACTACATGTATCGCCGCTATGGGATTCCGTCGGCCACCTACGAGGTGGGCGACGAAACCGACAGGGAAGCGACGCGACGCGCGGCGGTGGTGTTCGCCGAGGAACTGATGCAGCTCATGCTCGAAACGCTCGCGGAAGCTCGCCGATGAGATATAATCGCCAGCCACTGCGGGGCGTATCGCCCGGCAGTATCCAGCGTTCAATATCCGGAGCAGCAACTTGAGTCGCGACCAACAGTTTTTTGACATGTATTCGCTTGTCATCGGCATTCTTGCCGCAGTCGCATTGGCGATACTGGTATTGTCAATGAAGATGGCGGACTTGACGCAGGGCATCTATACCCGTGATGTCGCGGAGTATCAGCTCGCCGTCGCCGAACGAATTCGACCGGTCGGCCAGGTCTATATGCCGGGCGAGGCCCATGATGAGCCTGCACGATCGATCGTTGCCGCACCCGAGCCCGAGCCGGTCGCAGCGGCCTTGTCGGGCCCGCAGGTATATAACTCGGCCTGCATCGCTTGCCATGCTGCCGGCGTTGGCGGCGCGCCGATCGTTGGTGACATCGCCGCATGGTCGGGACGCATCGCCCAGGGAATGGATATTCTGGCGCAACACGCGATCGACGGTTATACCGGTGAGATCGGCTACATGCCGGCGAAAGGCGGACGCACAGACCTCTCCGACGACGAAGTCGCTGCCGCCGTCGACTACATGGTCGCCGAGTCCCAGTAGGAAGGCCTTTTTGGCCACGACGGCTTTATGCCGCAGCGCCAGGGAATGTGCGAGAGCGACCCGGCCCGATTAAACCCGATTCGCGGCCGGTCATTGTCGCCGATCCATGCAGCGCATCGATAGCGCCTCCGCAACATGCGCCGCTGTTATGTTTCTGGCGGCCGCAAGATCGGCGATCGTACGGGAGACCCGCAAGATTCGTTGGTGGGCACGCGCAGACAGATTGAAGCGCTCGGCCGCATTCTCCAGCAATGCCCAGCTTTGATCGTCCACACGACAACTTGATTCGAATGCTTTGCCCTCTAATCGGACGTTGCGCAGACCAGCGCGTTCGACCTGTAATCGCCAGGCACGTCTTATGCGCTCGGCAACTGTCGCACTGGATTCACCGTCGGCGCTCTCGGTACGGAGCAGCGCAGTCGGTGGACGACTGACTTCGACGTGCAGGTCGATCCGGTCCAGCAGCGGCCCGGAGATCTTGCCGCGGTATGTGGCCACGCGCTCGCCACTGCAGCGGCAGTCGGCCTGGCGATCGCCGAGGTAACCACAGGGACAGGGGTTCATTGCGGCAACTAGCTGAAACCGGGCCGGAAACTCGGCCTGAGCGGCTGCGCGCGAGATTGTAATGACGCCGGTCTCCAACGGTTCGCGCAATGCCTCCAGGACGTGGCGATTGAATTCCGGTAGCTCGTCGAGAAACAGTACGCCGTGATTGGCTCGAGAGATCTCACCTGGTTGTGGCCCGCGCCCGCCGCCAACCAGGGCCGGCGCACTCGCCGTGTGATGTGGCGCTCGAAAGGGTCGACGGCCCCAGCTGGTCGCCGCGACGGATACGCCCAACACCGAATCGATAGCCGCCGTCTCGAGGGCTTCGCTTTTTGTCATCGGCGGAAGCAACCCGGGCAGTCTTCGTGCAAGCATACTCTTGCCCGTTCCCGGCGGGCCTATAAAAAGCAGGTTGTGGCCTCCGGCGGCGGCGACCTCCAGCGCACGCTTCGCGTGCTGCTGCCCTTTGACGTCTATAAGGTCGACGTCATCCGCTGACGTCGGGAAAGACCGGTGCCTGGAAAACGGCGCGATGCGTGCTTGCCCGTTCAGGTGCGCCGTCACCTCGAGCAGCGAGCGCGCCGGGTAAACGTCCACTCCGGCGAGCGAGGCCTCCGACTGGTTGGCCGCAGGCACCACCACTGCCCGGCCGGCCTTTTGTGCTTTCAACACCGCGGGCAAGATGCTCGGTACGGATCGCAGCTCGCCGCTCAAAGCTAGCTCGCCGTAGAACTCCAGCCCGCAAAGCGCGTCAGCTGGAAACTGTCGGCGCGCCGCCAGGATGCCGAGCGCGATAGCGAGATCGTACCGCCCACCCGCCTTGCGCATGTCCGCGGGGCCCAGGCTGACGGTAATGCGCTGCTGCGGAAAGTCGAAACCGGACCTGATGAGTGCACCGCGCACCCGGTCTTTACTCTCACGTACGGCGGTTTCCGCCATGCCAACAACGGTAAAGGCCGGTAGTCCGCCCGACAGGAACACTTCGATGGTAACCGGCGGCGCCTCGATGCCGTATTGCGCCCGGCAATGCAGAATGGCGAGACTCATCAGCTTGGCCCTCCATGGCCGGGGTCGTTGATCGCGCGCTGGGGCGCGCTCCTACGATTCTTGGTCTTCCAACTCCGCGAGCTTCGCCTCGAGCCTGTCGAGCTTCTCCCGCGTTTTGCTGAGCACGGCTTCCTGCACCTCGAACTCCTCACGCGTAACAAGATCCAGTTTGCTTAAAGAAGCGCGCAGCACCGCGCGAAAGTTTTTTTCCAGGTCGTCACGAACGGACCGCAGGCCTTCGGGCATCGATTCAGCCAGTTTTCTTGCCAGGTTTTCGATGGATTCGTCAGTCATAGCGGTTTGATACCTGACGGGAAACGAAAACGCCAGCCGCATTCGAACGCTCCTCGGGCAAAAACGGCGCTTGCTCCCCGTTTCGGGGCAAGGCCATTTTTTGTTGCACCACTTCAGTGCACGCTGTGCGACTCGCTTCTTACAAGCCTCTGTTTATCAACATATTTTCAAAATTGGCACGCAACCTGCTCTGTACAGGACGACAGCGGCCCCGTGGGGGCTACATCTTTTTTAACGGGAGCAAATGAAAATGAAAGCATCAAAAACCGCGTTCGTCGCGATCACCCTACTGACCAGCGGGCTCGTGCACGCCGGTTGGTCCGCCAACGTAGGCTACGCAAGCGAGTACCACTTCCGCGGGCTGCTTCAAAAGAATTCGTCCGCGAGCGGCGGCGTCGACTATGAACAGGGCGGTTTCTATGCCGGCACCTGGGCGGCGGATGTCGGCGACGGACTCGAGGTCGACTTCTACTTTGGCTATGGCGGCGAGGTTGAGGAGTTCGCGTACAGCGTTGGCTACACCGGGTACTTCTATACCGGCGACACCTTTGACGACACCTACCAGGAAATCAACCTGGGCGGAAGCTACGGTCCTCTCTCCGTCGAAGTAGCCGTCGGCGAACATGATCTCGATCCGCTTATCCACGGTTCCAGCGGCACCGAGGATTACACCTATTACGCAATATCGCTCGAGAAGAATGGCCTATACGGCAAGTTCGGCGGGTTTGCGCAGGATTTCGAAGGTGAGTATCTCGAATTCGGCTACGGCACAACGGTTGCTGACATCGATGTCGGCGTAGCCCTGATCCTCGCAAACGACGATCTGTACGGCACCCCGGGTGACGACGAAGAGTCGTTGATTTTTACGCTCGCCAAATCGTTCGATTTGCAGTAATCGCAGGCGGGGCGGTCGCCTGGCCGCCCCCCTTTAATCCATAGGGGAAACCAAAATGAAAATGATCACTGCGATCATCAAGCCATTCAAACTGGATGATGTGCGACAGGCTGTCGCCGATATCGGCATCCAGGGTATTACCGTCACCGAGGTCAAGGGCTTTGGCCGGCAGCGTGGCCACACCGAGCTGTATCGCGGCGCCGAGTATGTCGTTGACTTCCTTCCCAAGGCAAAAATCGAACTCGCGGTTGACGATGCGGTGGCCGAGCAGGTCATCGAGGCGATCGCTAATACAGCACGCACCGGCAAAATCGGTGACGGGAAGATCTTCGTCACCGAGCTTGCTCAGGCCATTCGTATTCGCACCGGTGAAACCGGCAGCGAAGCCGTATAAAGAATAGGGGAATCTGTTGTGGAAGAAACAACTCAAATAGCGGCGCAGGTCACGGAACTCGCGTACGCGCTAGACACTTTTTACTTTCTCGTCATGGGCGCGTTCGTCATGTGGATGGCTGCCGGCTTTACGATGCTGGAGTCCGGGCTCGTCCGCGCCAAGAATACGGCCGAGATTCTCACCAAGAACGTTGGCCTGTATTCGATCGCCTGCATCATGTACATGCTCTGCGGCTACACGATCATGTACCCGGCCGACGCGGCCAATGCCTTTTTCCAGCTGGGCAACGGCTGGCTGACGGCCGCCGATAACTCGGCCGAGGAAGTCCTGGCAAGCGGTGGCGACACCTACTACTCAGGCCTGTCGGACTTCTTCTTCCAGGTCGTGTTCGTCGCGACCGCGATGTCCATCGTGTCCGGCGCGGTCGCCGAGCGCATGAAGCTCTGGTCGTTTTTCCTGTTCGCCGTCATCCTGACCGGTTTCATTTACCCGGTGCAGGGTTTCTGGAAATGGGGCGGCGGCTGGCTGGACCAGGCAGGCTTCCTCGATTTCGCAGGCTCTGGCGTCGTCCATCTGTGCGGCGCGGCCGCGGCGCTGGCGGGCGTGCTGCTGCTCGGCGCACGCAAGGGCAAGTACGGTCCCGGCGGCCAGGTCAACGCGATACCCGGCGCCAACCTGCCGCTCGCGGCGCTCGGTACCCTGATCCTGTGGCTTGGCTGGTTCGGTTTCAACGGTGGTTCGGAGCTTAAAGTATCCGACGTCGGCGAAGCGAACGCCGTTGCGCTGGTCTTCGTGAACACGAACATGGCGGCGGCCGGTGGTCTCGTGTTCGCGCTGCTACTGTCGCGCTTCTGGTTCGGTAAGGCCGACCTCACGATGGCGCTCAACGGTGCGCTGGCGGGTCTCGTCGCGATCACGGCGGAGCCGCTCACGCCGGCACCTCTCACCGCGACAATGATCGGGGCAGTCGGTGGTCTGTTGGTCGTGGCATCGATCGTCACTCTCGACAAACTCAGGATTGACGATCCGGTTGGCGCGATCTCGGTACACGGCGTCGTGGGGATCTGGGGACTGCTCGCTGTCTGCTTCACCAATGAAGAGGCGTCGCTGGTGGCCCAGCTCATCGGTCTCGTGTCTATCTTCGCCTGGGTCTTTATCACGAGCTTCATCGTCTGGTTTATAATCAAGTCGATCGTCGGCATCCGGGTCTCCGAAGAAGAGGAGTACGAAGGTGTCGATCTCAGCGAATGTGGTCTGGAGGCCTATCCGGAATTCACGCAGGCTGAATAATGTTCCCCCCGGTGGCGTCGTCAGGCTTGTCATAACGAAAGCCCGGCGGCGTCACCAACCTGACTCGTTTGTTCAAAGAAATTTCCCTTGAAGCAGCGAGTTACTCAGCGGGCCGAATGGCCCGCTTTTTTTGCGTCCGGATATCGTGTGAAAGGCCCGACAATGACTGTGACCACGATCACGGCAAAATCGCCGGGATAATGGTTTAATGCGTTATTCTTCAGCAGCTTGTGTCGGGCTTGCATAGCCCTCGAAGGAACGACGATGGCAGGTAAAAAGGTTTTGATCGCTTTCACGGCCCTGGCTCTCACAGCCGGTGGCGGCGCAATGGCCAACGAGATCTACAAATGGGTCGATGATGAGGGAACTGTCCATTATGGAGATCGCCCGTCGGGCTCGCCTGTCGAACAGCAAATGGCGGTCAACTATCGGCGCACCGACTCGAGCGTGGTACAGAGACAGATTGAGTCCGTGAACAAGTCTGTAGCCGCGCGCCAGGAACGCAGGACAGCGGCCGAAGAAGAGGCGCAGGCGGCCGCCGCCAAAGAGGCCGAGGCCGCGGATCAGCAGAAGCGATGCGAATCCTACCGGGCTCGCCTGAAAACCATGATTGAGTCTCGCCGGCTCTATCGCGAAGATGAGAAGGGCGAACGCGTCTATCTCGACGAGACACAGACGCAAGACGCTCGTCGAAAAGTAGAAGACCTCATCGCAGAAAACTGCAGCTCCTGATCTCGTCTTCTTCCCGGCGCTGCCCGTTCGCTGGCGTTACAATGCCAGCTTACGTCGAAGGAGCGCCCGCTTGACTGCAGCACCTCTGCCTGACCATGAAGACGCTCAGGCCTTTCTGCCGGATTTTTGTGCGGCGAGCACGATATTTATCGTGGTGCTGGTCGCGGAGCTCGTTGCGATAGTCCTTACACTAGCGGCCTATGATGCGGAAGGCCGATTTCTGATCGAGCTGTCCAAGACATCTTTCTTCGTGCTGTGGCTCGCTTTGCTGGGTTCGGCCGTGATGTGTGCGCTGCGCGGTACGCTGGAGAAGACTGGCAAGACGCGGGCATTCGTCATCAGTTTTTTTGTGCTCGAAATACTGTGCCTGGCACTGTCGGAAATTTCCTGGCAGCTGATACGCTTCTTTGGCGCAGCAACCATCATCAGCGACTCACACGCGACCTTCATAATGCGCACCTTTGCGATCAGTTCAATCGTCATCGCATTGGCGATGCGCTATTTGTACATTTCCAGCGAATGGCGTCGCAGCATCGTACTGGAGGCGCAGTCGCGAATCAGCGCACTGCAGGCACTCATTCGCCCGCACTTTCTCTTTAACAGCATGAACACGATTGCGTCGCTGACGCGTTCAAATCCGCCGCAAGCGGAAGAGGCCGTTGAAGACCTGTCAGATCTGCTGCGCGCAACGATGAGCAGCCCGAGGGATCGCTCGACACTGAAGCAGGAATTGGAGATCGCGGCGATCTACCAGCGCATTGAGAAACTGCGCCTTGGCGACCGCCTCGAGGTGCGCTGGGATATAGATGAGTTGCCGATGCGTGCTCGCATTCCAAACCTGACGATCCAGCCGTTACTGGAGAACGCGATCTACCACGGTATCGAGCTTCTTCCTGACGGCGGCGAGGTGGCCATCTCGGGGCAGAGAGACGACGATTTCCTGACGATCATTATGACCAACCCGATAGCCGCCGGAAAGAAACGCGACAAGATCGGTAACAACATGGCGCTGGCCAACATACGCCAGCGCTTCGAGCTGGCCTATGGCGGTCGCGGCTCGGTTGATGTGGACATTGGCGACGAGCACTACGCGGTAACGCTTCGGTTTCCTGTTGAAGAGGCCGAGACGTGAAAGTACTGATTGTCGACGACGAGAAGCCTGCACGCGACCGGCTGCGGCAAATCCTCGACGACGAAGCGGATTACGAGGTTGTCGGTGAGGCGGGCAACGGGCAGGACGCCATTTCGCTGGCGGCGAGGCAGAAGCCGGACATCGTGTTACTCGATATTCGCATGCCGGGCCTCGATGGGATTGAGACCGCCCACCACCTGAACGAGCTCGAGCACGCTCCGGCCGTCGTCTTCACGACCGCTTATGATGAATACGCTGTCGACGCGTTTGAAGCGCGGGCGATCGGCTACGTATTAAAGCCCGTCCGACGCTCACGACTGTCCGCGGCGCTGGCGCACGCATCCAGGCTCGCCGGCACCACGCTTCGAGAGGTCGCTGCGGAGGCTCACCTCGAAAGGCAGCGCCGCCACGTCTGCGCCACGGTTCAGGGCAACCTCAAGTTGATACCTGTCGAAGATATTCGATGCTTTATCGCGGATCAGAAGTACGTCCGCGCGGAACACGAGAAGGGTCGGGACCTCCTCGATGCGTCGCTAAAATCGCTGGCCGAAGAGTTCGCCGATCGCTTCGTTCGGATACACCGGTCTGTGCTAATCGCCGTTGATCGAATCGAGAGAATTGAGAAAACTGCGGAGGGAAAAAGCCGGGTCGTGCTGCGCGACGGCTCGCATGTCGACGACAAAGAGCTGATAATCAGCCGCCGGCACGTTGCCGAAGTCCGTCGACGTCTGAAAGAATCGTAACAACTATGAAAATCCGTATCGCAACGCGCAAGAGCGCGCTGGCCCTCTGGCAGGCAAATCATGTGGCCGCGTTGCTGCGTGCGCTTCCCGAAGTGGAAGACGTGACGCTGCTACCCCTGTCAACACGTGGCGACGAAATTCTCGACCGCAGCCTGCAAAAGATCGGCGGCAAAGGCCTGTTCATCAAGGAGCTCGAAGTCGCCATGCAAACCGGCGAGGCCGACATCGCCGTGCATTCGATGAAAGACGTGCCGGCCGACATGCCGGCCGGGTTTTGCATTGCGGCATTGCTCGAGCGAGCCAACCACGCTGACGCACTCGTCTCGCCAGATCGCGCGCAGCTTCGAGACCTTCGCGAAGGCGCGCTCATCGGCAGCTCCAGTCTGCGCCGCCAGGCACAGCTGAAAATGATGCGGCCCGACCTCGAGATACAGCCGCTGCGCGGCAACGTGAACACGCGATTGGCGAAACTCCAGGATGGCGATTACGACGCAATAATACTGGCCGCGGCCGGCCTCGAGCGCCTGGAGCTGGCGGAGCATATTAGTCAGCGATTCGATCCGACCGAGATGCTGCCGGCGGCAGCCCAGGGCGTCGTCGGTATTGAATGTCTGTCGGAAAAAACGGCGCTACGGACCGTTCTGGACCAGCTGAACCACGCGCCGACTGTGCAAACGACGCTTGCGGAGCGGGCAATCGCCAGGTCCTTGCAGGCGAGCTGCCAGTCACCCGTTGCAACCTATGCGGTTATCGATGGCGCGGTGCTCACCGTGACGGCGCTGGTCGCGATGCCTGACGGCAGCGAATCCCTTCGCGATTCGGTCGAGGGTGACCCGGAACGTGCTGAGCAGCTCGGTGAAGAGCTTGCCGGCCGACTGCTAGCCCGCGGCGCCCGCGAGTTATTGGACAGGGCGGGCATCCTTCATGGCTAAAGCAGAACTGGAGGGTGTTGGCGTGTTGGTCACCCGGCCGCGCACGCAGGCGACCGAGCTGGTTGCGGCCATCGAGGATGCCGGCGGTTCGGCGTTCTGTTTCCCGGTCATGGACATCGTGGCAGTCGACGAGCATATCGTGTCGACGCGCGTCGCAAGGCTGGCTAGACCCGATATTGTCATTTTCATCAGTCGTAATGCGGTCGAGTACGGGATCCGCCACACAGACGGCGGCAGGATAGCGGCGATCGGCCCCGCAACAGCCGCCGCCGTGGCGGCGGCCGGCCATTTTGTCGACATTCAGCCGGCGGCCGGTTTCGACAGCGAACACCTGCTTGCGGAACCTGAGCTGAATGATGTTGCAGACAAGCAGATCCGCATTATTCGTGGCACCAACGGTCGTGAGCTGCTGGCCGACGAGCTGTCTGCTCGTGGCGCGATCGTGGAGTACCTGTCCGTTTATGAGCGCCGGCTTCCAGACGTCAGCCCGCAAACCCTGGCCGATCTGGAGGCTCGCTGGCGCAACGGTGAAATTGGCGTCATCACGGCCATGAGCGTGCAGTCTTTTCAAAACCTGGTGGCGTTATTGCCAGCCTGGTGCGTAAGTCAGCTCGAATCCACGCCACTGGTGACGCCTGCCGGTCGTGTGTTAAAAGAAGTCCTGGATCGGTACCCCGCGTCACGACCTATACTTGCACCCGGCCCGCAGGCGACCGAGATGGTCGAAGCGATCATCGCACTCCACAAGATCGAACCCGGACTAGCACCATGAGCGACAAAGACAAGCAACAGGAACTCGACGACGCCGAGGCTGAGGCTGAGCACTCGCCGGTTGAAGCAACTGTTGACGATACGGTTGAAGCGCCTCGCAACGAGACGCTGGACGATACGATTGAAGAAGTCGCGCTCCAGGAGCCCGATCTGCCCGAGGAAGCGCCGGCCGAGCAGGTACCGGCAAAGCGCCGCGGCAACGGCATTGCCTGGCTGGCGTTGCTGGCTTCCCTGATTGCTCTGGCCGCGATCGGCTACACGGTTGGCAACGAGTGGCTTGCAGCAGATGACACGACGCTGGAAGACTCCATTGAACGCCTCGACAACCGGCTTTCCTCGACCCAGGAAAGCCTGGACGCGCTGGACACTCGGATTGCCGAACTCGATGACAAGAGCAGTGGATCCGATGTCGAGATAGACGCCTTGCGCCAGGAGCTCGACGAACGGGTGCGGGCGCTGAATGCATTGCCCGCACGCATGTCCACGCTCGAGAGCTCGGTAGCTTCACTCGCCGGCATATCGGAGGGCGCGCGCGACGCCTGGCTGATCGCGGAAGCGGAATACTACATGCAGATCGCCAACGCCCAGCTGCAGCTGGCCAACAAACCGGAGCTTGCCGCACTGGCTCTGCGTATGGCCGACGAACGCGTGATACAAATGAGCAACCCCGCGCTCATCGACGTACGGCGGGCAATAGCAGACGAACTGACCGCTTTGGATGGCATGGAGAAGCCCGACATCGCGGGCGCGACGATGACACTGGCGAGTCTCGCCCGTGTCGTTGAGTCTCTGCCTTTATCAGGCGCCGCGACGACTTCCGACGAGGAACAGCAGATCGTAGACGATGAGCAAAGTGGCTTGAATCGCGCCTGGACCTCCGTGAAAAATGCGATGTCCGGTCTCGTAAAAGTGACGCCGCCCGATCAGGACAAGCTCGAGTTGTTGTCGCCGGACGCAGAGCTTTTCCTGCGTAGCAACCTGGCGCTGCAGCTGCAGTCGGCGCGGCTGGCGTTGCTGCGTGGCGAACAGGCCATATTCGAGCAATCAGTCGATGACGCGGGCGCGTTGATGTCGCAGTACTTTGATGCCGAGAGCGCACAGGTCGCAAGTGCCCGGGAAACGCTGGTCGAACTTCGCGGCAGCGTTTTTGCAAGCACAGCGCCGGATATCTCGGAATCACTGCGACTGCTCCGGCAATTCCGCACCTTGCGCGAGAACTCGCAATGAAATTCGGCATCATCGTTGTGCTGGCGCTGTTCATTAGTGCTTTCGCGGCGCATTTCCTATTGTCGGATCCTGGCTATGTGATCATCAATTTCCGCGGCTACATGGTCGAGATGTCAGTACCCGTGCTCATCGGCCTGGCGGTATTGTTGTTGTTCGGCATCTGGCTGATTCGAAAAATCTACCTTGCGCCAAGGCGCCTGGGAGAAGCGGCCGGTCGTTATCGTTCGGCGCGCTCCGGACAGAAATTGACGCGCGGCATGATTGCCGTCGCAGAGGGCGACTTCGCGCGTGGCGAAAAAATGCTGGCCCGTGCCGCAAGTGGTAGCGACTCACCGTTATTTAACTATCTGCAAGCCGCACGTGCGGCTCACCTGCAGGGCCACGACGAGCGCCGTGACGAGTGGCTGCGGCTCGCCTACGAGCAGACGCCGGAGGCGGCCAACGCCGTATTGCTGACGCAGGCCGAGTTTCAGCTCGATCGCGGCCAGAATGAACTGGCCCTGGCGACACTGCGCCGCCTCGACGAGAACTCGAGGGACCATGCGCATGCACTTGCGTTGATTGGACGCCTCTACTTCAAGCTTGAAGATTGGGACTCGCTGTCCGAGCTTTTGCCAAGACTCAAGAAGAATAGCCAGCTGAAAGCGGAAACGCTGGACACCTGGCAGATTCGTGTTCACCAGGAAGCGCTTCGGAACGCTGCCGACAGCGAAGCGGTTGCCGAGGTCTGGAAAGGTGTTTCGCGCGCGCACCGCTCGAATACGGCGCTGCTGGACGCTTATTACCGCGGTCTCATGCGCGCCGGAGAACATGATCGCGTTGAGAAAGAGCTTGGCAGCTTACTCAAGTCAAACTGGCGCGGACCGCTGGTTGAGCTGTTCGGACTGGTCGAGGCGACGGACAGCAGTAAACAGCTGAAACGGGCTGAGGGCTGGCTCAAGAACCATGGCGATGACCCGGATCTGCTGCTCGCCGCGGCACGTCTGTGCCTCAGGAATGAGCTTTGGGGCAAGGCCAGAAGCTATCTCGAAACCGTCATCAGTATTCGTCCGACGCCCGACGCCTACCAGGTATACGGGGCACTGCTCAACGAGATGGGCGAGGCCGATGCGGCGGCGACCGCGTATCGCGAGGGCCTTGGAATGGTCGCGGCGGGACCGTTGACCGCGATACCGCACATGGATGCCGACAAGGGCTAGGCGCCAGGCCTTCTATGTTCACGCTCGTGACAGGCACCGGGTACACCGGCCGGCGCGTTCTCAGTCGACTGCCGGTGGATTCTGCCGTTGGACTCAGCCGTTCGAAGATTGACGCGGACCGGCCGGTAGAACCCCTTGACCTCGATGCGGTGACGGCGCTGCCCGTCCAGCTTCCGCCGAGCTATTCCGTTATCTATACCGTTCCGCCCAAAGGGCCACCGCCCGACCGGCGTCTGCGGAGTTTCCTCGCAATGCTTGCACCATCGCCGGAGCGTTTCGTTTATATCAGTACCACGGGGGTGTATGGCGACTGCGGCGGTAAAACCGTGACGGAGGCTACCCCGGTAAACCCGTCGGGCGAGCGAGCAGAGCGCCGCGTCGCGGCCGAAACACTGCTCTCCGACTGGACCAGCGATAACGATTGCCAGCTGATTATTCTTCGCGCGCCTGGCATCTATGGGCCGGGACGCCTCGGTATCGAACGGATTCAGGCCGGGCTGCCGATGCTTTCAGAGGACGATGCCAACCCGGGCAATCGAATTCACGTCGATGATCTCGCCAGCTGCTGCATCGCGGCGTTGTCCGCGCACGTGCCGACCGGCATTTATAACGTGGGCGATAACGACCACCGCAGCCCAACGGCCTTCACGTCGGAGGTTGCCCGGCAACTGGGGCTGCCGGCCCCACCGCAGATTAGCCTGGAGGACGCCCGCGTCGAGTTTTCGCCGCAGCGGTTGTCATTCATGACGGAATCGCGTCGGGTGGATACGAGCAAAATGCGCAAGGTTCTGGGCGTGACGCCGCGCTATGTGAATCCGGAGGATGGCATCAAGGCAAGCCTTCCGTAGGAGGCCGCCTTTAGGAGCGCGCCTGTAGGAGCGCGCCCCAGCGCGCGAAGCGGAGCAAAGCGAAGCGGCGGCCATCAGGCCGCCCAGAGATGTCGGCCGCCGGGGCGGCCTCCTACGGTTGGCTGCGAACGCTCCGTAGCCAGGCGGTCAGCGGCTCCCACTCGTCCCAATCGGGCCAGGCGAGATACTCTGGCAGCTCGAAGATACCCAATCCCCGCGTGTATGCCCTGACGTAATTCTGTGCCTCGCGCAGTGCGGCGATATAGGGCACTCGAACCTTGGTCAGATACTCGTCCAGATCGTCAAAAATCAGCGTGTTGTCACGAACACGGTTTGCCACGGTGCCGATCTTCGCGGCCTTGCGGCCGATTTTCGATACGCCCTTCAATTCCTCAAGAAAATTCGCCGTCGCCTGGATGTCGATCGTCGACGGCAAGACCGGGACGACGATCGTCTCGGCGTGATTGACGAGATCGACAAGCTCTTTGCCGTGCGAGCGCGCTGGCGCGTCGATGATGATGAAATCGGCGTTGCGCGGAGCATGTCGAAGTCCACTCTCGTAGCCGGCAACGCCGGCAATGGCAGGACGGTTGTCAGGTCGTCGCGCCAGCCAGTCCAGGCTTGAGCGCTGCGGGTCGTAGTCCGCCAGCGCAACTGCGGCGCCTTGGCTTACGAAGTAGGAAGCAATGTTCGTTGCGAGGGTGCTTTTTCCGCAGCCACCTTTCGGATTCAAGACCATTATGTGCCGCATGACTCTCCCCAAGGGCAATGTTGTTAGTATGGTATTTGGTTTATGTAAAACTACAGAGGCAGCGATCAAAAGTCCATTCAGTCGATTTGCTCACTGCTACACTCCGGAAATGCAAGTTGCCTATTTCAAAATGCATGGCGCAGGCAACAAGATCCTCGTTGTCGACCAGCGTGAGAACAACCTGCCCCCGCCTGATCCATCGCGTTTACGCGAGCTGGGAAATGAACTAACCGGGCCCGGTTTCGACCAGCTGATGTGGGTCGGCCGGCCTGAAGACCCACAGCACGCGGCGAACTATCGGGTATTCAATGCTGACGGTTCTGAGGTCCGGCAATGCGGCAACGGTGTTCGCTGCGTCGCCCGAATTCTGGCAGCCGACCCCGGACACCCGACTCGCTTCACGCTCGAGAGCCCTGCCGGCCCGGTGTCCGCGCGAGTCGACGATGAGCTGGTTTCGGTCAGCATGGGCAGACCGGAATTCGAGCCAGACCGGATACCGTTCGTTGCGGACGCCCGATCCGATCGCTATACGCTCGACCTCGATGGCCAGGCGCTCGAAATATGCGTTGTTTCGATGGGCAATCCGCACTGCGTTCTCGAGGTTCCTGACGTCCGGACCGCACCGGTCGTGGAGCTCGGCCCCATAATCGAGCATCACGCTCGGTTCCCCGAACGATGCAACGTTGGCTTCATGAAAATCGTGGACAGCGCCAACATTGATTTACGCGTGTATGAGCGCGGGGTCGGCGAAACGCTGGCCTGCGGCACGGGCGCCTGTGCTGCGGTTGTTTCCGGCCAAGCGCTCGAGCGACTCGGCGAACGGGTCACGGTTCGACTGCCGGGCGGTGAACTCGTGGTAAGCTGGCGCGGAGGCACAGAAACTGTCTGGCTCACTGGAAACGCCGAGTTGATCTCGAAAGGAACCATAGATTTATGAGCACCCAACCCGAACGGGACTACCAGGACGAAGCGCTCTCGGAGCAGGCCGTTCAGGACTACCTCGCCACGCACCCCGATTTTTTCGAACAGAACCCGAGACTCTTGAGCGCCCTCGATCTGCCCCATTCGAGCGGCGGAACCGTGTCGCTGATCGAACGGCAGATCTCTGTTCTGCGGCAGAAAGATCTGAAGCGCGAACGTCAATTGAAGGATCTGATTTCGGTCGCACGGGCCAATGACGTCCTGGCGGCAAAGATTCACGAGCTGACGCTGCAGCTGCTGGCCGCCACCAACTTGTCCACTACGGTTTCGGTGCTGGAAGAGGCAATGCGCAGCGGTTTCGGCGCGGACCAGGCGGTGCTCGTCGTTTTCGGCGACCCGGACGCATTCACAGACATCGATGCCGGACGCTTTTTCCGCGTCATCGACCGCAAGGACCCCGCTCTCAAGTCATTCGATACCTTCCTCAACGGCAGCGGGCCGCGATGCGGGAAGATTCGCGACGCGCAGCGGGAAAGCCTGTTCCGCAACGATGCCGAGGAGATCGGCTCCGCAGCGCTGGTGCCAATCGGCAAAGGCGCGGAGATCGGTTTTCTCGCGGTCGGCAGTGTGGACTCGGATCGCTTCCACCCGGGCATGAGTATGGACTTCCTGGCGCGCCTGGGAGATCTCATCGCGGGCGCCCTGAAGCGTTATTGAGAACTATCCGTGAGTGATCCTGGCTGGATCGATCGCTTCATCCGGCATCTCGAAATTGAGCGCCGGCTTTCTCCGCTGACCTGCAAGAACTACCGCCGCGATCTCGAAGCGCTTGCCGCGTATTGCAGGCAGTCCGACATTGGCGCCTGGAGCGAACTCGATGACGGTCATATCAGGGCGTACTCCGCCGTGTGCTTCCGCAAGGGTCTCTCTGCCCGCAGTATTCAGCGCCGCCTCTCGGCAGCACGCACCTTCTATCGCTACCTGATGCGCGAGAAGCACGTCAGCAAGAATCCCGTAACGTCCGTATCGGCACCGAAAGGCAAAAAACGCTTACCCGGTAATCTCGATGCCGATCGCATGGCTCGACTGCTCGATATCCCGGGCGAAGGGGCCATCGTCGATCGCGACCGGGCCATTCTCGAGCTGCTTTACTCATCGGGCTTGCGCCTCTCCGAACTGACCGATCTCAACTGCGGCGATATCGATATCCACGATCGCACGGTGCGTGTCACGGGCAAGGGCAACAAGGACCGCATCGTGCCCGTGGGCCGCAAAGCCCTGGGAGCACTTGCTCAATGGCAAAAGTCGCGACCCGAAATCGCCGCCGTCGACGAGCCGGCGCTTTTCGTCAGTAACCGGGGAACGCGTATCAGCACCCGGAACGTACAGGCCCGGGTCTCGCACTGGGCGCGACGTCAGGGCATTGACAGTAACGTCTACCCCCACCTGTTTCGGCATTCCTTCGCCAGCCACCTGCTCGAATCGAGCCACGACCTTCGCGGCGTGCAGGAACTCCTCGGGCACGCGAACATCTCGACCACGCAGGTGTATACCCACCTTGATTTCCAACATTTGGCCCAGATATACGACCAAACCCATCCACGCGCGCGGAAGAAAGACTAGTCAGCCGCGCCCGATCAGGACAACGCCATGGAACAATTTCGAGGGACGACCATTGTCTCGGTGCGCCGCAATGGCAAGGTTGCCATCGCCGGCGACGGCCAGGTCAGCATGGGCAACACGATCATGAAGGGCAACGCACGGAAAGTGCGTCCGCTCGCAGGAGGCCGGGTTATCGCGGGCTTCGCCGGCGGCACAGCCGATGCGTTCACGCTGTTCGAACTTTTCGAGTCCAAGCTCGAGCAATACGGCAACCTGACGCGCGCCGCGATTGAACTGGCGAAGGACTGGCGTACGGATCGAAGGCTCAGGCGCCTCGAGGCGCTGCTTTGTGTCGCCGACACGGAGAGCTCGTTTATCGTCTCCGGCAACGGCGACGTGATCGAGCCCGAAGACGACCTGATGGCCATCGGCTCGGGCGGGCCCTATGCGCAGGCTGCCGCTATGGCGCTGCTCAGGAACACCGAGCTCGAAGCGCGCGACATCGCCGAGAAAGCACTCAATATTGCCGGCGATATCTGTGTATTCACGAACCAGAACATCATCATCGAGGAACTGTAGGAGCGCGCCTGTAGGAGCGCGCGCCACGTGCCCTTGGGGTACGAAGCAAAGCGGCGGCCGTTGTAGGAGCGCGCCCCAGCGCGCCACGTGCCCTAGGGGTACGAAGCGAAGCGGCGGCCGTCAGGCCGCGTAAGATGGTCGCGCGCTGGGGCGCGCTCCTACAAGCGATTGCGCCACCACAAGCCAGGAAGAACAAATGTCTCAAATGACACCACGAGAAATCGTCCAGGAACTGGACAAGCACATCATCGGCCAGGACGAGGCCAAGCGCGCAGTCGCCATCGCGTTACGCAACCGTTGGCGGCGCGTCCAGGTCGACGAGCCCCTGCGCGGTGAAATCACGCCCAAGAACATCCTGATGATCGGCCCGACCGGCGTTGGTAAGACCGAAATATCGCGGCGCCTCGCCCGACTGGCAAAAGCGCCGTTCATGAAAGTTGAGGCAACCAAGTTTACCGAGGTCGGTTACGTCGGCCGCGAGGTCGACAGCATCGTGCGCGACCTCGTTGACGTAGCCATCAAGATGACTCGCGAAGACGCCATGGCCAAGGTCCGTCATCGCGCCGAGGATGCCGCCGAGGAACGCGTCCTCGACGCGCTGCTGCCGCCCGCGAAGCATGGCGTCGGCTTCACGCAGGAAACCGAGCCGACACCGGCGGACAGCGACACGCGCCAGAAATTCCGAAAGATGCTGCGTGAAGGACAGCTCGACGACAAGGAAATCGAGATCGATATTCAGGCGGTGCCGGTTGGCATAGAAATCATGGCGCCGCCCGGAATGGAGGAAATGACCAGCCAGCTGCAGGGTATGTTCCAGAATCTCGGTGGCAATCGCAGGAAAACACGCAAGCTCAAGATCCGCGAAGCCTTTCGCCTTCTCACCGATGAGGAGGCTGCGAAGATGCTCGACGAAGAAGAGTTGAAAACGCAGGCGCTCGAAGCCGTCGAACAACAGGGCATCGTGTTTCTCGACGAGATCGACAAGGTCGCACGGCGGTCCGGCACCCAGGGTGCCGATGTATCCCGTGAGGGCGTGCAAAGAGACCTGCTGCCGCTGGTCGAGGGTTCCACGATCAACACCAAGTACGGCATGGTGAAGACCGACCACATACTGTTCATCGCGTCCGGTGCGTTCAATGTTTCCAAACCATCAGACCTGATTCCCGAGTTACAGGGCCGGTTTCCGATTCGCGTTGAACTGAAGTCGCTGACGACCGATGACTTCGTTCGCATCCTGACCGAACCCAACGCGTCCCTTACGGCACAGTACTCGGCGCTGCTCGATACCGAGGAGGTCAGGCTCGACTTTAAAGAGGATGGCGTAAGGCGCCTCGCCGAGGTGGCCTTTCAGGTCAATGAAAACACCGAAAATATCGGCGCACGCCGGCTGCATACAGTGATGGAGCGACTGCTCGAGACTGTCTCGTTCGAGGCCTCGGACAAAAGCGGAACCAGCGTTACCATCGACGCGGCTTACGTTGACGGCCATCTGGCGGAGCTTTCGAAGGACGAGGACCTGAGTCGCTACATCCTGTAGGAGCGCGCCCCAGCGCGCGACCATTTTATGCGGCCTAACGGCCGCCGCTTCGCTTCGCGTATCGTGGGAACGGCATCCTGCCGCGATAACTGTGGGAGGCCGCCCCGGCGGCCGACATCCTGACGCGGCCTGACGGCCGCCGCTTCGCTTCGTACCCCGAGGGCACGTGGCGCGCTGGGGCGCGCTCCTACGGGTGCCATCAACGTCTTCGCTTTACTGGCTCGCCCGTCTATTGAGCGGTATCCTCGCCTGCCGAGGCACAACAACGACAAGCCATGCCCAAGCCGCAGCAACCCGACGATTCCACGCACTTCGGATACCAGTCTGTCTCAAAGGACGAGAAGGCGGGACTGGTTCGCGACGTCTTCGACTCGGTCGCATCCCGCTACGATCTCATGAACGACCTGATGTCGGGCGGCCTGCATCGCCTCTGGAAACGGTTCACCGTCACCCAGGCCGCACTGCATTCCGGCGATGTCGTACTCGACCTTGCCGGAGGGACTGGCGACCTGGCACGCGAATTTTCACGAAAAGTCGGCAAGGAAGGACACGTCGTGCTCGCTGACATCAACGCCGCGATGTTACGCCAGGGGCGCGCCCGGCTGATTGATGCCGGCGTCTCCGGCAACCTGTCGATCGCGCAGGTTGACGCAGAGAAGCTGCCGTTTGCCGACAGCGCGTTCGACTGCATCAGCATCGCTTTTGGCCTGCGCAACGTGACCGACAAAGATTCGGCGCTGCGCTCCATGCTGCGGACGCTCAAGCCTGGCGGCAAAGCGATGATCCTGGAGTTTTCCGAGCCCAGCAAGGCGATCAAGCCCGCCTACGACCTGTATTCGTTCAAGGTACTGCCTGTGCTCGGCAGACTGATCGCAAGGGACGCCGACAGCTACCAGTACCTTGCGGAATCGATACGCATGCATCCCGATCAGGAAACGCTCAAGTCGATGATGGAATCCGCCGGTTTCGAGCGCTGCCGCTACCATAATCTTGCGGCCGGCATCGTCGCGCTACACATCGGCTACCGGATCTGACCCAGCATGAATCCGCTCGAAGCCGTATTGCGCCCCATCGCCAGCGTATTGAACAAGAATATCCATGCGACTACGCCGGCACGCGAACTGTGTCAAAAACTTGCCGGCACGGTGGTAGCGATACGGGTGCGCGACACGGCACTGACCGCCTGGTTCATCGTGCAGGATGACCACCTCGAGCTGACGACGGAGACCGACCGCGAACCGGACGTCCTGATCAGCGGCTCGATTATCACGCTGGCGCAGATGGCCGGCGCCTCTGATGTAAGCGCGGTTCGCTCCGGGTCGCTCGAGTTTGCCGGCGACCCGATACTGGCCGACGAATTTCGGCAGCTCCTGGCCTTTGCAAAACCTGATCTGGAGGAAGAACTGTCAGGATTTGTCGGCGACGTCGCCGCGCATCGACTCGGTGAGATTGCCAGGGGCGTCAGCAAGTGGGGCCGCGACGCTCGTTCGACGATGGCGCAGAATATTCGCGAGTATCTGCAGGAAGAAAGCCGCGACGTACCCAGTCGTTACGAAGTGGAGCGTTTCACTTCCGACGTTGGCGCGCTTCGCGATGATGTAGACCGTCTCGAAGCGCGCATCAAGCGCCTGAAGAAAGACTGATGTCGCGTACCGGTACATTAATCAGAATGCTCGCGATCCAGCGCGTGCTCGTGAAGTACAGCCTTGATGACATCATCAAGGAAACCCACTTGCTGCGGCCGTTGCGCTTTCTGTTTTACCTGGCACCACGCCGCCGTGACCGCTCGGCGCCCATCGGCGAACGCATCCGGCTCGCGCTCGAGGAACTCGGACCGATCTTCGTCAAGTTTGGTCAAGCGATTTCAACGCGGCGCGATCTATTGCCACCGGATATCGCCGATGAACTCGCAAAGCTACAGGACGCGGTGCCACCGTTCCCCGCATCGCAGGCCAAAGAAATCCTGAACCAGGCCTACGAGCGGGACGTCGGTGAAGTCTTCAAGCGCTTCGATGCCGAGCCGCTGGCTGCCGCTTCGATAGCACAGGTACACACGGCGCAGCTAAAGGACGGTACCGAGGTCATCGTCAAGCTGTTGCGGCCTGGGGTCCAGGAACAGATCGAAAAAGATCTCGCCGTTCTTCGCATGCTCGCCGGCCTCGCCGACCGGTACTGGGAACACGGCAAGCGGCTGCGTCCGCTGGAGGTCGTCGACGAGTACGAGCATACGATTATCGACGAGCTTGACCTGATGCGCGAGGCGGCAAATTCGGCACAGCTAAAGCGCAATTTCGAGGGGTCCGACATGCTGTATGTGCCGGAAATCTATTGGGACTACTGCCGGCCCGAGGCGATGGTCCAGGAGCGCATTTACGGCACACCAATCAGCGACATGGAGTCGCTCCGCGCTGCGGGAACCAACATCCAGCGGCTGGCCGAGAACGGCGTGGAGATTTTTTTCACGCAGGTCTTCCGGCACAACTTCTTTCATGCCGACATGCACCCCGGCAATATCTTCGTCATCACGACGGATCCCGAACATCCCAGGTATGCCGCCGTGGATTTCGGCATCGTCGGCACGCTCAGTCCGGAAGATCAGCGCTACCTTGCGGAAAACTTCCTCGCTTTTTTTGACCGCAACTACTACCGGATTGCAAAGCTGCATCTCGACTCGGGCTGGGTACCGCCGGACACGCGCGTCGATCAGTTGGAAACCGCCGTCAGAACGGTGTGTGAACCAATCTTCAACAAGCCGCTGGCGGAAATTTCGTTTGCGCAGGTTTTGATGCGTTTGTTCCGCGTCGCACAGCGCTTCGATGTCGAGGTGCAGCCGCAGATGATCCTGCTGCACAAAACGCTGTTCAACATCGAAGGCCTCGGCCGGCAGCTTTACCCGGAACTCGATCTGTGGAAGACGGCGCACCCGGTGTTGAAACGCTGGATGGACGAGCAGGTCGGCGGGCGCGCCCTGCTGCAGGACGTGCGCGACAACCTGCCGCAGCTCAGGGATGCGATGCGTGAGCTGCCCGCGATTTTGCGCCAGCTCGGCGAGCAGGCATCCGACGGCAAGATCCGATTCGACGTGCAGTCGCCCGAACTCGGGAAGATCCGACGTCAACTCGGTGAACAACGGCAACAGCGCTACTGGTTGGCTGCCGCCGCAACCGGCGTCATCGCCGGGACGCTGGTGCTGACGCTCGGTTCACTGCCGGTGCTGGGCTGGTCGCTGCTGGCTGCGGGCGCCGTCGCCGGAATCGCGGCACGTCCCTGACCGCTACGGCCTCTTGCGAGGGTCGGCCGCCGGGGCGGCCTCCTACAAGGTGCCGTGCCCTTGCCCGCGCGCAGCGCATGTCCTACGTAAAAACCGAAGCAATCGCACTCGCCGATAAGTGTAATCCACCGCCGTCTAAAGCACCGAAACTGACAAATGTCAGTGTTGTGTTCGTCCGACAGTCGTAAGCTGCTTTTCAATGCCGGTGGTCCGTCTGCGTAAGCCTTAGCTGCCACCGGTCTCTAGAGACAAGAAAGAAGAACTTAGGAGTAGGGCTATGAATGGGTTCAACTGTTTTATCAAGTGGAGTTGGACATTTCTGGTAGTCGTTTCCCTCGGCCTCGCCGGCTGCGAAGGCGACGACGGGGCAGCGGGTGCGGCGGGAGCCGCCGGGCAGCCCGGAACCGACGGATCCGACGGAACCCCCGGACTCGCGTGCTGGGATCTCAACGGCAACGGTGTCGGAGACCCTGAGGAAGACACCAACGGCGACGGCTTGTTCGATGCCGCTGATTGCGCGGGAACTGCAGCCAAGGTGACGCCGCTCGAAAGCTGTGGCGTATGCCATGAAGATGGCTCCTTTGCCGATGCGGCAGCAGCCCATGAAGTCTTCGACATCGGCTCGTTTGCCAACTTCGCGGTTGCGCCGGACATTGCCGTGCCAGCTGACCTGATCGTCAGTTTCAGCGCAACGGCCGACGGCGCAGCAGCGACGGCCGCGACGTTCCGCCGTGCCTATGTCTCGGAGGGAGGCGTCGTGCGCACGAGCCTGACGGACGAAATCGAAGCCGATCCCACGCTCTTTACGAACAACGGCGACGGCACCTACAGCGTCAGGATAGTCGACGGCGTGGCCCGTTTCGGCGGCGAGAACAGTCGTTACCTGGTCGTTGTGCTGACCGGCGCGAACGACCTCGAGATTGCCGCGGTCGGTGACTACCCGGCACCAATTCCGCTTGCGGGCCTGGCCGACAGCGAAGCCTGTGTCGGCTGCCACGGCGCGAGCGGCGAGGTCGGGCGGTTCGCCCCCGACAACCGCGGCGGGCACTACTCCGCGCCGATCAGCGCGAACGCCTGCGTGGTCTGCCATCGTCCCGACGATCCGGCAACCCCGGACGTCGACGAAGAACCGAGCTATATGCAGTTCTTCAGGGTCGTACACGGCATCCACAACTCGCACCACTTCCCGGATGGGGAGTTCGTAACGGACCGTGATAATGTCTATGACGTCAGCTATCCGACCTACATGTCGAACTGCAGCGTCTGCCACAGCGCCGACACGATCGTTCCGGCCACAGGCGGGTCCGCACTTGCCGCGGCGAACGCGATGCCGGTCACAGGCAGGGGCTGCCTCTCCTGCCACGGCTCGATGGCAAGTTGGGACTTCGCCAGCAGCGGCCTGGGGTTCCACCTGACTCTTACGCCAACGCCGGAAACGGCCGACTGCCAGCTGTGCCATATTGCAAACGGCGCCGCGGGGAACAAGGTCGTCGTGGCCGATTTCCACAACTATGCTGGCGAAGACGCCAATGGCGATCCGATCGGCATCGAGACCGGACGCGGCGGCCAGATCGTTGATGGCGTCGACACCTCCCTCACCGAGGCTGAGAAGTTCGTCTGGGAGATCACCAACGTCGCCGATGACGGCACGAATCTGACAATCTCCTGGCAAGCCTCCTACGACGGCGTCGGAGTCGATCCGTGCAACGACACCGTCGGTTCTGGCGCACCGGTGTTCTTCGTGGATAACAGGGTCCGCGTATACCGAAACTACGCCCAGGGTGATGACTTCATCCTCGGCCAGTCGACCAGCGCACCAGGCCAGGCGCTCAATATCGAACTGGACGTCGACAACACGACCTGCGCGCCGGTGGACGACGTCGATGCCGAGCGCGGCAGGCTAGCGCTTGGGGGTAAGCCGCTGGTCCAGGCCGTTTATGATCCCACCCAGACCATGCAGGCCCGTGTCCCGACACCGACCTACGATTGGCTCGTGGGCGCGGGTGGCGCAGCACCGGATCGCCGCAATGTCGTCGACACCGGCGGCAAATGCCTGACGTGCCATGTAGGCTCGCTCTACCAGCACGGCGGCGACCGCGTCGACAACGTCGACATGTGCGTCCTCTGTCACAACTCGGCCTCCAACGAGAAGAATGTCCGCGCTGGCATGGGTGTCGATGCGTCCGAAGCCTATGACGGCAAGGTCGGCGAGACCTTCGAGATGAAGACGATGCTGCATCGCATCCACTCCGCCGGAGTGGAAGGTCAGCCTCCGTACCTGATCTATCGGAACCGTGGCATCTATGCCTTCGCGCCCGATGAGTCACTTCTGCCGAACTGGCCGGGCACTGGTCCGCAGGTCGTCTTCGGTTCTGATTTCGCAGACACAGACGGTACCCCAGGTGACCGCGTGACAAACCATAACTTCCACTCCGCAGACTACCCGCGGGCGCTGAACGCCTGCACGGCCTGCCACACCGAAGACTTTACGGTCATTCCTGATCAGACCAAGTCGATGGCGGCCACCACCGATGCGGGCAGCACGGTGTGGGACAACCAGCTTGACGATGTGCTCCAGGGTGCAGCGACGACGGCTTGCATCACTTGCCACGCCGACGGCGCGTCCAAGGGTCATGCGTACCAGAACAGCTGGA
>CAMYMR010000016.1 GCA_947259285.1 uncultured Woeseiaceae bacterium
CGGGTTGAGCCACCGGCACGCCGGTAGCCTGCATGCGGCGGATGACCAGATGGCGCTGGATCACGCCCGCGATACCTACACGCGCCGCAGCGAGGGCGTTAGCCTCTGGGTCGTGCGATCGGATCAAATCGTTGCGTCGGATCCGGCCGAAACGTCGGCTTTCTTCTCGCCGGCCGAAGACAAGATCTATCGTCATCCGACGTTTTACGATATTCCTGACGGGGTAGACAACCTGTGACGCCCGAACAAGCCTTGCGCGCTTACACGCTGCGACTGGGTGACAACGCTTTGGTGTTGGGACAGCGCATGGTCGAACTCGTTGCTTCGTGTCCGGAGCTCGAGGAGGAGCTTGCGAACGCGAATCTTGCGCTGGACTATATCGGCCAGGCGCGCATGTTCTACAGCTACGCCGGCGAGCGGGAAGGCGCAGGTCGAAGTGAAGACGACCTCGCATTTTTTCGCCCCGAGCACGAGTACAGAAACCTGCTGATCGTTGAGCAACCCAATGGGCATTTCGGAGACGCCACCGTTCGCCAGGTGCTTTTCGACGTCTACTACCTGTTACTCCTCGAAGCTTTGACACGCTGCAGCGACGCGCGGCTAGCAGAGATCGCGGCGCGGGCTGAAAAAGAGGTGCGCTACCACCTGAGGCATGCATCTCAGTGGTTGATTCGGCTCGGCGACGGTACCGGTGAGAGCCACGAAAAGGTACAGCAGTCTCTGCATGATCTGTGGCGTTATACGGGCGAAATGTTCGAGGCCGACGCGCTGGATGAGGCGATGATGACGGATTTTGAGGGGCCGGATCTGAGCGCTATCGCCGCCGAGTGGCAGAAGAAGATTGCCGCGATCGTGGCGGAAGCAACGCTCGGGCTGCCGCGGGACGTAACGATGGCACGCGGCGGCAAACAGGGCGTACACAGCGAGCATTTTGGTTATCTGTTGGCACAGCTGCAAATTCTGCCGCGCAGCTATCCGGGTGCGACGTGGTAGACGTTGCGGCGGATCGGGACCGAATCCTGGCGTGGCTGGCCGACGTGCCTGATCCGGAGATTCCGGTGCTGAGTATTATGGATCTGGGGATAGTGCGCGACGTCGAATGCGGCGCAGGCGTCGTCGTGTCGCTGTCGCCTACCTACTCGGGCTGTCCCGCGACCGAGGTTATCGAGGCGAGCGTCATTGCGGCGCTCGAGGATCGGGGAGTCATGGACGTCGCGATAAAACGCGTGCTATCACCACCGTGGACAACCGACTGGATCAGCGATGCGGGGCGCCAGAAGCTCAAACGCTACGGCATCGCGCCACCCGAGCGAGGATCAGGCAAGCGGGCGCTGTTGCAGGGCCAGAGGCCGATTGCCTGCCCACGGTGCGAATCGGAAGACACAGAGCGGGTCAGCGAATTTGGTTCGACCGCCTGCAAAGCAGCGTACCGGTGCACCGAGTGCCTCGAGCCGTTCGAGTATTTCAAATGTATCTGAGCGAAATGCGATGAAGCAGTTTCATCCGCTTAAGGTGGTCGCGAAGCAGCAGGAGACCCGCGACTCGCTGCGCATCGCGCTAGACGTGCCGGAAGCCTTGCGGCCGACGTTCGCATTTCAGCCGGGGCAGCACCTGCCCATCCAGACTACGGTAGATGGCAAGCGTCTGCGACGTACCTACAGTATTTGCTCCGGGCTGGGCGACTGGCCGCTCGAGATTGGCGTGCGCGTTCAGCCCGGTGGGCAGTTCTCGGAATTTGCAGCGAACGAACTTGCGGTGGGTGACGAGCTCGAGGTGATGCCGCCGACCGGCCGTTTTCACGTCGACCTCGATTCGGACAATGACAAGTTCTATCTGGGTTTCGCGGCGGGCAGCGGCATAACGCCGATATTGTCGATCGCCAGGTCCATCCTCAACGGCGAGCCTGGCAGCCGCTTTGCCCTGTTCTACGGCAACCGCAAACAGAGATCGACGATGTTTATCGAGGATCTTTACGCGCTAAAAAACCAGTACCCCGATCGACTGCAGCTGCATTTTGTCTTCAGCCGGGAAGATCAGGAGTTCGAGATCAATGCCGGGCGAATCGACGCAGAGAAGGTCGCGGAACTCTGCGCACATTTTTGTCGCGGCGACCACGCTGACGAAGCATTCGTCTGCGGACCCGACTCGATGATCACGACGGTGACCGCGGCGTTGACGGAACGCGGCATGCTCGCCGATACAATTCATGCGGAGCGGTTCGGGGTGCCAAGGCGCGCGATGAAACCGGTGGCCGAGGAACCCGCCGCATCGAAGGATACGACAACGGTCACGGTCATCATGGACGGACACAAGAAATCCTTCGACATGGTGCGCGACGGAGTGAGCATCGTCGATGCGGCAGCCGGTAGCGGCGTGGAGCTCCCGTATTCCTGCAAAGGCGGTGTCTGCGCCACCTGTCGGACGCACCTTCGCGAAGGCGACGTGCGAATGGCGACCAACTACGGCCTGGAGCCCTGGGAAGTGGAGGCGGGCTTCGTGCTGGCCTGTCAATCTCAGCCCGTCAGCGAGGCGATTCTGCTGGATTACGACAAGGCCTAGGAAACCTCTGATCGACCGTTGCCTGCTTGGCACGTCGGCGCCAAATGGCGCGATTTCAAAAGCCGTGGCACGATAGCAGGGGTACAATTACGCGTTAGCGTAATTGCCGGTCTGTTGGGCCGGGCGAAATAATACGAAAAAGCGCCGGAGGGCGTATGACAGAAAGCAGTACTGCAACAGAACTGCCGGCTCGCCAGAGTTCCTATAACTACGAGGAATTGCTAAAAAGCGGCCATGGCGAGCTCTTCGGCCCAACCAACGGCAGACTGCCGTTACCGAATATGCTCATGATCGACCGTATCGTCTTGATCAACGAGGACGGTGGCAAATATGGCAAGGGAGAGATCAAGGCCGAGCTGGACGTCAAACCCGACCTCTGGTTTTTCAAGTGCCATTTTGAAGGCGACCCGGTCATGCCCGGCTGCCTGGGGCTTGACGCAATGTGGCAACTCGTCGGATTTCATCTCTGCTGGCAGGGGCTGCAGGGCAGGGGTCGAGCGCTCGGTGTCGGCAAAGTCAAGTTCACTGGACAAATTCTCCCGACAGCAAAACTGGTGCAGTTTCAGATCGACATCAAGCGCGTCATCTCGCGCAGGCTCAACATGGCGATCGCCGACGGATCTGTTTTGGTCGACGGTCGTGAGATCTATACGGCCGAGGACCTTCGCGTCGGCCTGTTTACCTCAACCGAAGATTTCTAGGATTCACCCATGCGGCGTGTAGTAATCACCGGCCTCGGCGCAATTTCCTGCATCGGCAATAACAAAGCTGAAATTGTCGATTCCCTGCGTGACGGCCGATCCGGCATCGTTTCGAACGAGAGTTACAAGGAATTGGGCCTGCGCAGCCAGGTTTCGGGTAGCTGCCATATCGATACATCCGAGTACATCGACAGAAAAGTCCTGCGTTTCATGGGTGATGCCGCAGCGTATGCCTATATCGCGATGCAACAGGCGATTGATGATGCCGGGCTAGAGGAGTCCGACGTGTCGAATACGCGCACCGGGCTGATCGCTTCTTCGGGCGGCGCGTCCAGCAACAATATCGTTGAGAGTGCCGATATCCTGCGCGCTCGTGGCGTCCGGAAAGTCGGACCCTACCGCGTGCCCCGCACAATGGGTAGCTCTGTTTCGGCGTGTTTGGCCACGCCATTCAAAATAAAGGGCGTTAATTACTCGATTACGTCGGCATGCGCGACGAGTGCGCACTGCATTGGTGCCGCCGCCGAGCAAATTCAGCTCGGCAAGCAGGACGTCATTTTCGCGGGTGGCGGCGAGGAGGAACACTGGTCGCTGGCCTGCCTGTTCGATGCGATGGGGGCTCTTTCGTCGAAATACAACGACGATCCGGCCACAGCGTCGCGTCCCTACGATGCTACTCGCGACGGGTTCGTGATTGCGGCGGGCTCGGGCATGCTGGTTGTCGAAGAGCTGGAACATGCCAAAGCGCGCGGAGCGAAGATTTATGCGGAACTGGTCGGCTACGGCGCGACGTCCGACGGTTACGATATGGTTGCACCCTCGGGCGAGGGTGCGCTGCGCTGCATGGATCTCGCACGCTCGACGGTCGAGGGGCCGATCGATTACGTCAACACGCACGGCACAAGTACACCGGTTGGCGACGTCAAGGAGGTCGAGGCCATGCAGTCGATGTTTGGCGACGAAATGCCTCGCTACGGATCCACCAAATCGATGTGCGGGCACTCGCTGGGAGCGACCGGCGCCCAGGAGGCAATCCACTGCCTGCTGATGCTTGAGAACGACTTCATCGCGCCGTCGATCAATGTCGTCGACGCGGATCCTGTTGTCGAAGGTACACCACTGGTAACCGAGCGGATGGATAACGCCGGAATCACTACGGCGATGTCAAACAGCTTCGGTTTCGGCGGAACAAACTCGACGCTGGTATTCCAGAAACGATAGGCCATAATCGGTCTCCATGACGATCGAGACTCTGAGCGAAACGAACTGTTTTGGTGGCCGGATCGGCTTCTACCGGCACGCCTCCACGACCAATCACTGCAACATGCAGTTTTCAGTGTTTGTTCCGCCGCAGGCGGCACAGGGAGACGTCCCGGTCCTGACTTTCCTGTCCGGCCTGACCTGTACCGAAGAGAATTTCATGGTCAAGAGCGGTGCCCAGCGCGTCGCGGCGGAGCTTGGCCTGATGCTGGTTTCTCCGGATACCAGCCCGCGCGGCGCTGACGTGCCCGACGATCCGGATGGCGATTACGATTTTGGTCTCGGGGCAGGCTTCTATCTGAATGCCACCGAGGAACCCTGGTCGCGGCACTACCACATGTACGACTACGTGACGCGGGAATTGCCGGGCGTTCTCTTCAATAATTTTCCGGGCGACCCGGGTCGGCACGGTCTGACGGGGCATTCGATGGGTGGACACGGGGCCCTGACGATCGGGATTCGCAACCCTGACAAATACCGATCGCTGTCTGCGTTCGCGCCGATTTGCACGACACTGCACAGTCCATGGGGACGGAAAGCACTGGGTTACTACCTGGGGGGCGATACCTCGACCTGGCAGGATTACGATGCAGCCCACGTGGCACGTAGCGTCAGGGATCCTTCCGCGTTCGGCAAGATCCTCGTGGATCAGGGTGCCGCCGACCCCTACCTTTCAGAGCAGCTGAATCCCGATCATCTCAAGGCCGCGTGCGCAGAGAGCGGACTTTCACTCGAGCTCAGAATGCACGACGGATATGACCACGGTTATTACTTCATCTCGACCTTCATCGAAGACCATCTGAAGCACCACGCCGCAGCGCTCGGCGTCTGACGGGTACTGCGAAGCAATGGACCAGTGGCTCGTGCTCGGTGTCGCCATGCTGGCCACCGGCTGTATTGCCGGCGTTCTCGCCGGCCTGTTCGGGATCGGCGGCGGGATCGTCATCGTGCCCGTGCTCGAGGCGACTCTGGGTTTCCTCAAGGTCGATCCGGCAATTCGGATGCATGTCGCCGTTGCAACGTCGCTGGCTACTATCATTCCTACGTCGATTTCATCGGCCAGGGCGCATCACCAGCGTGGCTCGGTTGACCTGGAGATCGTGAAACGTTGGGCGCTGTTTGTCCTCATCGGTGCGCTCCTTGGGGCGTGGATTGCGTCGCTGGTTCACAGCCGAGTGCTTGCAATGGTCTTTGCGACCCTCGCTTTGCTGGTGGCTCTGAAAATGGTGTTCTTCCCCGAGACGCGCAACCTGACGGAGGACGTCCCTCGCGGACCCCTGGTGCCCGTGATCCCGACGGCAATCGGCTGTTTTTCGAGCATGATGGGGATCGGTGGCGGCACGTTTTCCGTGATGACCTTGACGCTGTTCAACCAGCGGATACACCGGGCCGTCGGCACTGCGGCGCTGTTTGGCCTGATCATCAGCGTGCCAGCGACCGCCGGGTTTATCGCGACGGGCTGGGGCGATGCCAGACTGCCACCGGGTAGCATCGGCTATGTCAGCCTGGTCGGTTTCGCGCTGATCGCCCCGGCGACCTACGCGACGGCGCCGGTCGGCGCGAAAATCGCGCACGGACTGTCTCAGAAAAATCTGAGCGCGCTTTTCGGCGCGTTCCTGCTGATTGTTTCCTTTCGATTGTTTTACCGAGCATTCATATGACGATTCTTCGATACGGCGTGATCGGCGTGGCGCTGCTACTGACGGCCTGTGGGCCGCGTGAGCTTGAGCCCGACGAACCGATCAACAACGATAATTCAGAGCGCTGGAACGAAGCGCAGGACCCGTTTCGAATCCACGGCAACACCTGGTACGTCGGCACCGCGGGATTGTCGTCGATACTCATAGAAACTGACGACGGCCTGATACTGATTGACGGCGGCTTGCCGCAATCCGCGCCGTTAATTGACGCCAATATCCGCAACCTGGGCTTCGATACGCTCGACGTCAAAGCGATCCTCGTGTCGCACGCCCACTATGATCATGCTGGCGGCGTTGCAGCTTTACAGCGATATACCGACGCGAAAGTTTTCGCCAGTGAGCCGGCGCTCGAGCCGTTAACGAATGGCCGACTCACTGTCGATGATCCGCAGTACGTTGCGGACTCCGATCAGGGCGATTTCCCTGCGGTGCGCGAGGTTGTCGCCGTCGGCGACGGCGAGGTCGTTACCGTCGGATCGGTCGATGTAAAGGCGGTCTACACGCCCGGGCACACGCCCGGCAGCACAACCTGGACCTGGCAATCCTGCGCGTTGAATGTCTGTTACGACGTCGTGTATGCGGACAGCATGACCGCGGTCTCGGCTGAGGGCTTCAAATTTACCGAGAGCGGCGTCGCCGACAAACTGGTTGCGAGCGCTGGCATCATCGCGGATCTCGATTGCGACATCCTGTTGTCACCGCATCCGTTCTTTTTCGGTATGGCCGACAAGCTGGAACGAATCGATCAGGGTAACCCATTCATCAACAACGTCGGCTGCCTCCTGTATGCCGAATCGTCGCTGCAATGGCTGGAACAGCGGCTGGAAGCGGAGCGGCACTAGAAAAGATCGCCGGCCTGCCGGATGCCGTGGCAAAGGTTGGCGGCTGCGCCGGACTTACATAGAGTGCTGACTATGGTCCATCTCGTGGCCCTGACCCGATATTTTAATTACCGGCATCGCGATCGTCGCGAGACCGATCAGGATGATCAGCAGCCCCGCACCGAGGCGTTTGCGGCTCATGAATTGCGACAACTTCGATGCACTGACGCCGGTAGCAATCATCGCGGGCATCGTCCCGATGCCGAAGGCCATCATAACCAGTCCTCCGCCTAGCGGGTCGGCCGTGGTTGCGGCGATCAGCAGCACGCTGTACACCAGCCCACAGGGTAGCCAACCCCACAACAGGCCGAGCCCCAGTGCTTTGGGTATGCTCGTGACGGGCAGAAGACCCTTCGCTGTCGGCGCAATGCGGCTCCAGATGCGCGCGCCGGCTTTTTCGAGGGGCGCGAGGAAGCGCCAGTTGAACGCAACCTGCAGGCCGATCAAGACGATCAGCAAGCCGCTGGCGAGTCTGACAGGCGCTGCGAGTTTCGGTATTGCGTCCACAAAGGTCTTTCCGAGCGTTGCGACGATGACGCCGATAATCGCGTAACTCACCACGCGGCCAACGTTGTAGGTGACAGCCATCGGGATGTCGCGCCGCAGTGATGCAACGCTCTGATTGACGGCGAACAGGCCGGATATGCCGGCGCACATGCCGATGCAGTGTGCGCTACCGAGAAGCCCTGTAACGAATGCCGCGGCGAACAGCGGCAGGATTTCGATCACGTTTCGTTTCCCTCACCGGGCTTGTCGTCGTCGTCCATGATGATGCGGACGGCCGGCGTGTCGAGGTCGTCGAACTGGCCGCTGCCGACGGCCCAGAAGAATGCCCATACGGCAAGGCCGAGGAGCAGCAGGGCCAGTGGAATCAATACGTAGAGTATGGACATGGTCTACTCGAAACGACTCAGGCGCAGTGCATTGAGCACGACGATCAGCGAACTCGCACTCATGCCGATGGCGGCGGCCCACGGTGGCACGAAGCCCGCGGCGGCCAGCGGCAGCGCCAGTGCATTGTATACGATTGCCCAGGTGAGGTTCTGGCGTACGATGCGCATCGTCTTGCCAGCCATGCGCAGTGCGGTTGTGACCGGTTCGAGCGAGTTGCCGAGCATGATTAAATCGGCGCTGGTTTGCGCCAGCAGCGCGCCGTGCGCCGGTGCAATCGACGTGTTCGCGCCCGCGAGCACGGGCGCATCGTTTATGCCGTCGCCGACCATCACGACGCGCTCACCGTGACGCTGTGCCGCCTCGATGATCTCCAGTTTGCGCTCCGGCGTGCACTCGAAATGGGCTTCTCCGATGTCGAGCTCGGCGGCGACGCGCATAACCGACGCTTTCCGATCGCCACTGACGAGGGCCGTCTTGACGCCTCGATGCTGCAACGTACGCACGGCATCCAGCGCACCTGGCCGCAGCTTGTCCTCGATCTCGAACCAGGCTACGGCCGCACCGTCGGCCCCCAGGAAAACGTGGGTTGCACTGCTGTCCGGAGCGGCGATGCCACCACCGACGTAGTCGGCACTGCCAATGCGCCAGTCGCGACCTTCAATCGTCCCGCGTACTCCGCGACCGATTTCCACCTCGTGATTCGTGACATCCGGGAGTGCGTCATCAAGCGCAAAGGCGCGCGCCAGCGGGTGCGACGACGCGGTTTCGAGCGCTGCGGCAAGCAGCCGACAATCGTATTCGCTGTAGTTCTCATCAAGCACGAATACGGCCGTGATTACAGGGGCGCCCCGGGTCAGCGTGCCCGTCTTGTCGAAGATGACGAGGGTCGCGCGTGACAGTGCTTCGATCGCGTTACCGTTGGTGACCAGTAGCCGCAGCTGCGACAAGCGGCTGCCCGCGGCGGCGAACGCGGCGGGCGTCGCCAGTGCCAATGCGCAGGGGCAGGTAACGACGAGTACCGACAACGTAATGACGAACGCACGCTCGGGCGCAGCAAAGTACCAGTAGACCGCGACGACAGTTGCCACTCCGAGCAGGGCAACGACGATGTAGCTCGCGATGCGATCGGCAATTGTGACGAACGACGGTCGGGTGTAGCGGGCGCGTTCGCTGAGCCGGCTGATCGTGCCCAGCGTGGTGTCGTTGCCGGTGTTCGTGACGCGCATCGTGATGAGGCGGTCCAGGTTGACGCTGCCCGCGGCAACCTGGTCGCCGACAGATTTGGCCTGCGGACGCGCTTCGCCGGTCAGCAAGGCTTCGTCCACACTTGTCTCGCCATGGATGACGATGCCGTCGGCCGGAATCGCGTCGCCGGTCCGGACAAGGACCTCGTCGCCGGCAATCAGCCGGCTTACGGGCACAACTGCGGACTCACCGGACCGTATTCGCGTTGCGGTGTTTGGCAGCAACGAGGACAGCGCTGCTGTCCGGTCGATCGAACGATGCCGAGCCCGCATCTCGAGGAAGCGACCCAGCGTCAGGAAGAACACGAACATCGTTACCGAGTCGAACCACACGGCCGGGCCGCGCGCGAACGTCGCGTAAACGGAAGCTGCGTACGCGGAGCCGACGGCGATCGAGACAGGCAGGTCCATTCCGGGCTTGTGGGCAACAAGGCCTCGCCAGGCGCTGACGAAAAACGGTTTCGCCGAGTAGAACACAACGGGCGTGGTCACGAAGAAGCTGATGAGCCGCAGGAAGTGCTGCATCTCGGCGTCGATGCCCTGGAAGTCCATCGCGTACAGTCCGACCGCGAACATCATGACCTGCATCATGCCGAGGGAGGCGACGAGCAGGCGCTTGAGTGCCGTGCGCTGCTCGGCAACTTCGGGCCGTGCGGCACTCTCGGGTGCGAGCGGCTGCGGTTCGTAGCCGAGGTCCGCGAGCGCTCCGAGCAGGCCGGAGAATCGAGCCTCATCGGCGCGCCAGCGAACGCGCAGACGATGGGTGACGGGATTGACGTCAGCCGCCTCGACGCCCGGCAGCTTCATCAGGGTCGTCTCGATGAGCCAGCTGCAGGCCGCACAATACATGCCGCCGATGTATACGGTGGCCTCGGCCCGATTATCGCTGATTACGGCGAACGCAGAGAGCATGTCCTCGCTATCGAAGACATGCCACTCCGCCGTTTCATCCGGCGGCCGGCCGGTACCGGGCTGCGGTGCTTCACGAAGCGCGTAGTACTGGCCCATTCCCGAATCACGAATGAGTTCGGCGACGGCCTTACAGCCCGGGCAGCAGACGGGTCTTGTTGCGCCTTCGATGTCGACATTGAGATCGCAATCAGCCGGAACGGGGAGGGCGCAGTGAAAACAGCTTTCAGCGGCCGTTGTCATGATCGCCGCTGGCAGGCCGCAGCGTCAGTTGGGACTCACCCTGCCACTCGCCCGTAACCCGCCACTCGTCGGCGGACCTTAGCGTTACATACCAGCGCCCCTCCGGGACTACCACGAAGTGGCCGGACCACACCGGGTTCCCCGCGGCGTCGGGCTGGGCCAGGTGCAGTGTCCGACGCCGGTCGCGCTCCGCGAACGCCGGATGGGCAAACTCGAGCTCGAGTCTTTGCGGCACGGATGCCAGCACGCCGGACTGCATAGCGACCGAAATAGCACCGGTTCTTGGCTCGATAACCAGCAATGCAGCGAGGCCGAGTTCACTCGCCAATTGCTCGGCACTGATGCGCTGCTCCGCGATCATCTGTGCGTCGTCGCCGGATTTGACGACCAGGGAGTCGGTCGTTTGCAGCGAAATCCAAAGCGTGGTCAGCCCCGCAATCACGGACGTGGACAACAATGCGATGATGAACCAGGGCCAGAAATGCCGGTACCAGGGCTCGATGTCTTCGCGCTCCATGCCAGAACTCAGGGCGTCGGGCCGAGGAAGCGGCTGTCTTCGATGACCGCTACCGTTTCGTCATCCGTCGCAACGACGGCGAAATCGATATTGGAAATGCCAAACGCATCGTCTCGCGCAACACGAACCCGGACCGGCAGTGAAAGGACCCCGCCGCCATCGACACGCACTTCGTCGTCAACGCCGTCCAGCTCGATCCCGGCAAGACCGCTGACAGTCAATGCGAAACTACGTGCGTCGTTACTCTGGTTGATGATCTTGATCGTGTAGATGTTCTCGATAATGTCGTTCGGCAGTTCGCGATACAGTGAATTACGGTCGCGTATTACATCGAGTATAACCGGCGTGCGCGTGGCCATGGCGGTCACGAGACCGGAGGCGAGAATCAGCAACAGTGTCGCATACACGAGCGTACGGGGACGGATGATGCTGCTCTTCTCATGGTGCATGCCGTGTTCCGTCGTGTATCGCACCAGTCCGCGCGGATAATTCATCTTGTCCATGATGGAGTCGCAGGCGTCGATGCAGGCGGCGCACGCGATGCACTCGTACTGCAGGCCTTCCCGGATATCGATGCCGGTCGGGCATACCTGCACACACAGCTGACAGTCGATGCAGTCGCCGAGACCCGCTTCTTTCGGGTCCACCGAACGCTTGCGACCACCGCGCGGTTCGCCGCGCTCCTCATCGTAGGAGATGATGAGCGTGTCCTTGTCGAACATCGCGCTCTGGAAACGCGCGTAAGGGCACATGTACTTACAGACCTGCTCGCGCATGTAGCCCGCGTTGCCATAGGTGGCAAAGCCGTAGAACAGGCCCCAGAACAACGTCCAGCCGCCGACATTGAGCCCGACGATGTCGAGACCGAGCTGGCGGATCGCCGTGAAATAACCGACGAACGTGAAGCCGGTCCACATGGAAAACGTGATCCAGAGGAACTGCTTCGATGCCTTCTTGCGGAGTTTCGTCAACGACCAGGGCGCCTGGTCGAGCTTCATGCGCTGCGACCGCGTACCTTCGGTCAGCTGCTCCATCCAGATGAACGCCTCGGTCCAGACCGTCTGCGGGCAGGCGAAGCCGCACCACAGGCGCCCGGCAATCGCCGTAAAAAAGAAAAGCGACAGCGCCGCGATGATCAGCAGTAATGCCAGGAACGGAAAGTCCTGCGGCCACAGCGTCAGGCCCAGGATGTAGAATTTGCGCGCCGGCAGGTCGAACAGCACTGCCTGGCGTTCGTCCCAGTTTATCCACGGCAGCACGTAGAACAGGCCAAGCAACGCTACCGTTGCCAGCTTGCTCAGTCTGTCGAAACGCCCGCCGATCTCGCGGGGGTAGATTTTCTTCGCGCTCTCGTACATCGAGGCGGCTTGTGGCTTGTTCATGAGGGCCTGTTCACACCGCCGTAACACGCCCTGCCGAGGGTCATTTTCTTGATCGACAAGGCAGAAGGAGCGCCGTGTAGCTTGGCTACACGAGCGAGTGATAACGCAGTCGGCGGGAAAATGACCCCGGCCCTGCGGGTTGCCACTGAACAAGCGCCACTCAGCGTTGCTCGTCGCTCATTTGGAGTAACCAAATATCTCTCCTCGTGCCTCGATTGGCGCTTGTTCAGTGGCAACAGGACGTGTTACGGCGGTGTGAACAGGCCCTAATCTCGGTGCTTCGCGTCCCTTTTGGGAGCAGTGCGCACCAGGAATGCCGTCAGGCCGGAGCAAGCTGCGCAAAGAATCCAGAAGAAGAAAAAGCCCGCCGCGTAGCCCGCGTTCGGTTCGATCTCCAGGTCTTCATCGAAGATACCCGTCAGGTCAACCGGATCGAACAGCGCAAAAAACACCATGGTGCCCAACGCGGCCACGAGGAAGGAAATCCAGACTACCGTGAATGCCGCCTGCTTGTTGCGGCTCCACTGTTGGGCACCCCGGTATTCCTCGCTGATCACGTCGGGCGGTTACTGCTGCGACAGACTGTAGACGTAGGCCGCCAGGATCTTGCTGCGGTTGTCACCGAGCAACTCGCCGTGTGCCGGCATCATGCCGTTGCGACCTTTCTCGATCGTCTCGCGTATGACCTCGTCCGAGCTGCCGTACAGCCAGACGTCATCGGTCAGGTTGGGGGCGCCCAGCATCGGGTTACCGGTACCTGTCGGCATGTGGCAGGCGGCACAAAACGTTTTGAACTGCGTTTCCGCACCCGCGAGGCCATCGTCCGCCTCGACGATGCCGGAGAGACTCTGCACGTAGCGCACCATGTTGTCGACAGCCTCATCCGAACCCAGGACCTGAGCCCACGGCGTCATGACGGCGTTCCGCCCGTTAGTGATCGTCGTGACGATCTGTGCCTCGGAGCTTCCCCACTGCCAGTCGCTGTCGGTCAGGTTGGGATATCCGGTCGCACCGCGCGCGTCGGAACCGTGGCAGGTCGTGCAGTAACTCGCATACAGGCTCGCGCCGAGTTTGTTCGCGTCGGGATGCATCGCGAGTTCCCCGAAGTCCATCGCGGCGAAGGTCTCGTAGATCGGCTCGTAACGTTCAGCCGCCGCCTGCATCTCCGCTTCGTATTGGTCCTCCTGGGACCAGCCGAGCATACCCTCGAAGTTGCCGACGCCCGGGTATGCGATGAGAAACCCGACGCCCCAGGCAATCGTGATGAAATACAGGTACAGCCACCATTTCGGAGCCGGATTGTTCCACTCCTCGAGATCGCCGTCCCACTTGTGGCCAACCAGGTCTTCGTCGGCGACGTTCTGCGGACCCTGCTTTGCCGACCAGCTGACCAGCCAGACGCACCAGATGATGAAAACGATCGTGCCAGCCGCAACGAACCAGTGCCAGAATGCAGGCATCAGATGTTCTCCCGCTCGTTAGATTCTATGTAAGTGTCTTCTTCCAGGGGCAGCGCCGCGGAAGCGTCGAAATCCTCTTTACGTCGATGACTCCAGGCCCAGACCCATATGCCGACGAAGGCAATAAAGATGATGGCTGTGAGTATCCCGCGGAGGTCGTTGATATCCATGTGCTTTACCGGCGCACTTTGCGGTTGGTGCCGAGCTCCTGCAGATACGCGACCAGCGCGTCGAGCTCGGTCTTGCCCTCGACCTCGGCAGCCGCCGCCGCGATCTGCTCGTCCGAATATCCGTCGCCGAGCAGTTGCAGCACTTCCAGCTTGGCGGTGACGAAGTCTGCATCAACCTCGCGCTCCGCGAGCCAGGGGTAGCCCGGCATGTTGGACTCGGGCACCAGCGCCCGCGGGTCCATCAGGTGCAGACGCTGCCAGTCGTCCGAATAGCGGCCGCCGACGCGCGCGAGGTCGGGTCCCGTACGCTTCGAACCGAACTGGAAGGGTCGGTCATAGACCGTCTCGCCGGCCGTCGTGAACGGACCGTAGCGTTCGGTCTCTGAGCGGAACGGCCGGATCATCTGCGAGTGGCAGTTGTAGCAGCCCTCCCGTACATAGACGTCGCGCCCGGCCAGGCGCAGCGGGCTGTAGGGCTCGATGTTTTCGGCGGGTTCGGTTGTATCGGCACTGAACATCAGCGGAACAATCTCGACCAGGCCGCCGATGCTGATCGCTAGCACGATCAACACAATCATGAGGTTCAGGCTTTTCTCGATCACTTCATGGCGCATGACTAGGCTCTCCTGTTACGCCGGGTCCAGTACCGCAACGGGTACCGGTTTCTTGTCGCTTACGGTCTTCCAGACGTTGTAAGCCATGATGAGCATGCCTGTGAAGAACACCAGGCCACCGAGCAGCCGCAGCCCGTGATAAGGCTCTACGGCTTTGAGCGACTCGACGAACGAATACGTCAACGTGCCGTCGTCATTGACCGCCCGCCACATCAGGCCTTCGGTGACGCCCGCGATCCACATCGATACCGCGTACAGGACCACGCCGATCGTCGACGTCCAGAAATGCACGTCGATGAGCTTGATCGAGTACATGCTTTCACGGTTATAGAGTCGTGGCAGCAGCGAATAGACCGAGCCGATGGTCATCATCGCGACCCAGCCCAGTGCGCCCGAGTGCACGTGGCCGATGGTCCAGTTGGTGTAGTGCGACAGCGCGTTGACGGTCCTGATCGACATCATCGGACCTTCGAAGGTCGACATGCCGTAGAACGACAGGGCAACGATCATGAACTTCAGGATCGGGTCGGAGCGCAGTTTGTGCCAGGCGCCCGACAACGTCATGATGCCGTTGATCATGCCGCCCCAGGAGGGTGCCAGCAGAATAACGGAGAACACCATGCCGAGCGTCTGTGCCCAGTTCGGTAGTGATGTGTAATGCAGATGATGCGGCCCGGCCCACATGTACACGGCGATCAGCGACCAGAAGTGCACGACGGACAGGCGGTAAGAGTAGACAGGCCGACCGGCTTGTTTAGGCACGAAGTAGTACATCATGCCCAGGAAGCCCGCGGTGAGGAAGAACCCGACGGCGTTATGGCCGTACCACCATTGCATCATGGCGTCGACGACGCCGGTGTAGATGATATAGGACTTGGTCAGCGTTACGGGCACTGCCAGGTTGTTGAAGATGTGCAGCACGGCGATCGTGATGATGAACGCTCCGTAGAACCAGTTGGCGACGTAAATGTGCTTCACGCGCCGCTTGGCAATGGTGCCGAAGAACACGAGCGCAAACGCCACCCAGACAACCGCGATCAACAGGTCGATGGGCCATTCGAGTTCGGCGTACTCCTTGGATTGCGTGATACCGAGTGGCAGGGTAATGGCGGCAAGTACGATGATCAGCTGCCAGCCCCAGAACGTGAAGGCAGCGAGCTTTTCGAACGCCAGGCGCACATGACACGTTCGCTGAACAACGTAGTACGCAGTCGCGAACAGTGCGGACCCACCGAAGGCGAATATCACTGCGTTCGTGTGCAGCGGTCGCAGGCGGCTGTAGGTCAGGAATGGCAGGTCGAAATTGAGCTGCGGCCAGATGAGCTGTGCGGCGATGATCACACCGACAAGCATGCCGACGATGCCCCAGACTACCACCATGATTGTGAACTGGCGGACTACCGTGTCGTTATACGAAGCGCTTTTGTCCAACGTTAGGACCCCTATGCTGCTGGATGATTTTTTGTGGCGAGAAGACACATTGGCGATCCCCGCCGATCGTTGACGCAGGTTATGTGTGGCGGCCACTCAATGCAATGACGCGCCGACTGTGGAATCTAGCAAGGCGGGACGGGGCTTCGTATAGGGGACGATACGTATGGCACTGATAGTCAAAGAAATGTCCAGATTGGCCCCCGGGAACGCATATAATGAGGGGCCTTTTCCTTGGCGAAGAAATCCATGAAGAAGATCCCGCTGCCGGCCGAAATCGTCAGCGAAATCCTGAACGCATCTCCGGACGCAACGATCATCTCCGATGCTCAAGGGATAATTCGCGTGGCGAACCAGGCGGCCGAATCGCTCTTCGGCTACGCCGCCGACGAACTCATAGGCCAGCCGGTCGAGGTTCTTGTGCCCGAATCGAGCCGCAGGCGGCACCGCGAGCTGAGAGACTCCTACCACAATGCGCCGAGGGGCAGACCAATGATGTCGGGGCTTGAGATCTACGGCCTCCGCAGAGACGGGCAGACATTCCGTGCCGAGGTTGGCCTCAATCCCATCGAAACAGACGACGGACTCCTGGTGACCAGCACTATTCGATCGGCGAAGACCGCCGAGGATTCGGAGGCGTATTTTCGGAACCTGCTCGAGTCGGCACCCGATGCCATGATCATCATCGATGAGAAGGGCAAGATCGCCGTTGTAAACGCGCAAAGCGAGCGCATGTTCGGCTACCGGCGTGAGCAAATGCTCGGCCAACAGATCGAGATGCTGCTGCCTGAGCGATTACGCAAACGACATCGCGGGCACCGGGCGAGTTTTGCCGTTGACCCCAAGGTGCGGCTCATGGGAGAAGGTATGGAACTCGTTGCCAGGCGCGGCGACGGCAGCGAATTTCCGGTGGAAATCAGCCTGAGCCCGGTGACGAGCGATGGGCGCAAATTCGTATCCAGCGTGATCCGCGACGTGACGGAGCGCAAGCGCATGGAGGATGAGATCGTGGCCGCCAGGCAACAGGCCGAGCGTGCCAACAAAGCGAACAGCGCTTTCCTGGCGGCGGCGAGCCACGATCTGCGTCAGCCCGTACAGGCCCTGAGCCTCCTGAACGGCGCGCTCCGGCGCACGGTCAAGGACGAGCGGGCGCTCTCGATGATCGAAAGTCAGCAAGACTCGCTGACTGCCATGACCAACCTGCTCAACTCGCTGCTCGACATCAGCCGCCTCGACGCAGGTGCCATAACGCCGGAACTCGAGGAGTTTCCGATCCGCCGGCTGATCGACAGACTGTCGGACGAATTCGCCCGGCAGGCGCAACACAAGAGCCTGGAGTTTTCGTCGTCGTCCACTGACGGTATCGTGAGCAGCGACCCGAATCTGCTGGCCGAGATTATCCAGAACCTGGTATCGAATGCGATCCGATACACCGAAAAAGGCGGAGTGACGCTTCGTTGTATCGAAAGCGAAGGTCGCTGCAAGATTGAAGTGATCGATACAGGCATCGGTATCGAAGACGACCAGCTCGAAGCGATATTCGGCGAATTCCACCAGTGCAAGACGCCGGGCGCGAGCAAGGAAGGCTTCGGCCTCGGACTTGCCATCGTCAAACGACTCGGTGAGCTCCTGCACGCAGAAATCGGCGTCGAATCCGAGGTTGGCAAAGGATCGTGCTTCAGCCTGACCCTGCAAACCGTTTCCGACGTCGAGGTCCTGGACGACGATCAGGCGAAGGATTCACCCACAGCTGCCGCGCCATCAACAGGCCTCGTCATCCTGATCGAGGACGATTTCAATGTCGCAAACGCCTGGGGACTGCTGCTGGAGGCGGAGGGATATCGGGTTGCCATGGCGGAATCCGCGTCGGAAGCGACTGCCCTGATCGATCATCTCGACGAAGTTCCGACGCTGTTGATCTCGGACTTCCACTTGCTGGATGGATCAACAGGCGTTGAGGCAGTAAGCGCAATCAGAGAATTCTTCGATACGGAGATACCCGCGTTTATTGTCAGCGGCGACACCTCGAAGATCGTGAAGGAATCCAGGCTGCTCGATAACTGTACGTTGATGAGCAAGCCGATCGACACGAATCGATTGCTGAATGCGGCCGGCGCGGCGATACGAACGGGCCAGGTACCGCAGGACTAGCCGCCAAAGCGGACTTCAGAAAGCGATGCGTTAATGAACGGTGCCGCGCCGGAGCGCTGCGGCTCCGGCAGTCAGGGAAATGACGGTTAGTGACTTATCCCCGGATCCTGGTAGGAATCATGCGGCTTCGTGATTGTCCAGGTTGACCGGTGTTTTGAACCAGTCCGGCTTGATGATCAACAGATCGCAGGGCAGGTGCTCGAGCGTGCGTTCCGCGGTTGCGCCAATGAAAAGCCGTTTCCAGCGATTGCGGGCAACCGCGCCCATGACAACCACGTCGGCTTTGAGTTTTTCCGCGATCAACGGCAGTTCCTCATGCGTCAGACCCGCGACAAGGTGCGCTTTGTCACTGTCGACCTTGTGAAAATCGGTAATTTCCCTGAAGCGCTTCTGATGGTCTTCATGCATCTGTTGTTCGATTTCGTCGAAGGGCAGGGACACGGGTATGTACGCGTTGGCGGTCGCGGTCGCAACCGCGATTCGTGGATCGTAAGAATGGAAGGCATGCACGTCACCGCCGACCTTATCAGCCAGCGCTTTGCTGATATGCAATATCTCATCATCCAGCGCCGCGGGCTTGTCGTGTTGATGCATCGGGTCGATCGCCGCGACAAAAACCGGTGTAGCTCCGATGTCCTGCGGTTTGACCAGCCACAGAGGCAACGGGCAGGTACGAATCAGGTTCCAATCCGTGTTGGTCAGCAATGCTCGAGCGACCGCGGAGTGGTGATGCGTGTCTTTCACGATGAGATCCGCCTTGCTGTCGAGCGCCGCGCGGACGATGGACTCGTACAGCGGGTGCCCCCAAAGCGCCGTTGTTTTGACAGTTATGCCGTCTTTACGGAGCGGCTCGGCCAATGCTTCGAGATGCTTTTCGTGACTCTGAATAACTTCATCGCGGGCCTTCTCCAGAGACGGAGAATCGAAGAGGCGGTCGCCGCTCAGATACTCGTTGTAGTAACAGACGAGTAGTTCCAGTTCTGCGCCGCAGTTCTTTGCCAGCCAGGCGGCACGGTGCATCGCGGGTTGTTCACTTGCTGTCGGGTCGATGACCGCGAGAATATTAACGATTTCTTTCATTAGTTCTACCTGACGGGTCACAGGAGGCTTTACGGAGGCTTCCTGTGAGCATACGCCCGGTAAGATCGCATTCCATAAGTCCACATCCTTAGCCTGTATCGGTTAGTACTTATTCATCGGTAAGTGGATTTACTAATTTCGAAGCTAATCCGTTTCGTATCAAATAAGGCGAATCGTGACCACAGGAGGTCAGCATGTCGGACGCATCATATGAAGAGCTGCGTGCGAAGTTGAATCACAAGAAGCAAGAGCTGACCGAGCGACTGTCCCGCATTTCGGCCAATCTTCGTCGCGGTTACGAGGCGGATTCGAAGGAGCGCGCCAAGCAGCTGGAGGATAACGAGGTTGTCGACGCGCTCGGCAATGAAGCGCGCGCCGAAATCGCGAAGATCTCGGCCGCTCTGCGACGAATGGATTCCGGAGAATACGGGAATTGCGTCGAGTGTGGACTGCCGATCGAGGAAGGCCGCCTCGACGCCTATCCCTATGCCGATGAGTGTATCGAGTGCGCCGAATTCGATGAGCGCCGCCGCGCGCGCGAATAGTCTCAGGCGGTCATATGCATTTTGACAAGATCGGCGAGTGATCTTGCCTGCATCTTCTCCATGACCCTGGCACGATGGATCTCAACCGTGCGCTGGCTGACCCCCAGTTCGTAGGCGATGACCTTGTTTGGCTTGCCCGTAACGACCAGGTCAAAGACCTCGCGCTCACGATTGGTCAGGCGGTCCAGCCGGCCCGCTACTTCGGCGTGATGCTGCTGCGCCTCGCGACGCTCCTCGTCGGTGGCGAGCGCCTCACGAATGCGATCCAGCAGCTCCTGGTCGCGAAACGGTTTCTGGATGAAATCAACCGCGCCCTTCTGCATCGCCTCGACCGCCATTGGAACGTCGCCGTGCCCGGTGATGAAAATAATTGGCAGCGTATTGCCGCGCTTGATGAGCTCTTCCTGCAGCTCCAGACCGCCAAGGCCCGGCATGCGGATGTCGAGGACCAGGCAGCCCGGCCGCTGCTCGGTCATCTTCTCGAGGAATTCGTCACCCGAGCTGAAAATCTCATGGTTCAAGTTGACCGAGTCCATCAGCGCCTGCATGGCGAATCGGATCGCCGCGTCGTCGTCGACGATGAAAACGGTGGGTGCCTGTGGGGTTTGAGTCGTCATCCGCCGTGATTTGACCAGAAAGGGCACCATTTTGCGAGTATTTCACCCCGATTGACCGCCGGGGCGCCCCGGCGACAGCGACTTCAGGGCTAATCGAGCCGTTTGGTAAATCGGAGCGCGGCGAAGATCATTGCCACGACTGTGAAGCCGATGAGGTAGACGAGGTCCGGCAGCAATTCCGAGAGGGCGGCATCGCGCAGCATGATGCCGCGGGTCAGCCGGATAAAGTGGGTGTTGGGCAGCGCTTCGCCGATGTACTGCGCGAAGGTCGGCATACCATCGAAGGGAAACATGAACCCCGACAACAGGATCGATGGCAGCAGAATGAAAACCATCATCTGCATCGCCTGAAATTGCGTCGCCGCGGCGGTAGAAATCAGAAGACCAAGGGACAGGTTCGCCGCGACGAACGCCGTTGCCGCCATGTACAGGTCCAATACGCTGCCCCGAACCGGAACGTCGAAGAGCAGGCGGCCAACACCGAGTATCAGTGCCAGCTGCAGCATACCGATGACAATATAGGGAATAACCTTGCCGACCATCAGCTCGGCGGAGCTCAGCGGCGTATTGATGAGCAATTCGAGATTACCGCGCTCACGCTCGCGGACGATAGCGACCGAGGTGAACAAAATCATCGTCATCGTCAGTATCACGCCGATGAGACCGGGAATGATGTTGACCGGCGAGCGCCGTTCCGGGTTGTAGAAGGGGCGCACCTCGATTATTTGCAGAGCATCCGTAGCGCTGCGCGTCGAATCGAAGCCGAGTGGCATGGCTCGCAGCTGATTGGCCACGCCGAGAATGGTGGGATCGCTGCCGTCGACCAGCAGATGCACAGCGGCGCGCGATCGTTGTCCAACGCGGCGGTCGAAATCGTGCGGTATCACGACACCGATCGAAATCTCGCCGCGTCGCAGTAAATTCTCGAGGTCATCCGCCGTTTCGACCGATGCGATCAGTTCAACGACCTGGGTTTGCCCAAGCTCGGCAATAAACTGACGCGACAAATGCGACCCCGCCTGGTCGGCGATGGCGGTCGCCAGGTGCCTTACATCGGTATTGATGGCGTAGCCGAATAACAGCATCTGGATGACGGGCAAGCCGACCACCATCCCGAACGTCAGTCGATCGCGACGCAATTGCCGCACTTCCTTCTTGACGATTGCCATGACGCGCGACAATGGCTTCATGTCGAAGCCTCCGGCGTTTCCAGCGTAACCGCGACAAACACGTCCTCGAGGGTTGCGGCCGTCGCGAAAACGCTTGCTCCTACATTGCGGGCGGCGAGCGCACGCTCGACGAGTTCGACGGGCCGCTCGTAGCTGTCGGGGATCAGGACGCGTAACCGCATCCCCAGCTGCGTGACGCTGGCTACCTCTTTGAGATTGATAATTGCGCCCTGTGCGGCGTACGGGTCGTCTGCCGTGATCTCGAGGATATGCATGCCGGTGGCTGCTTGCAGCTCTCCCGGCGTGCCATCCGCAACCTTGACGCCGCGATCCAGGATGGCGAGCCGGTGGCAGCGCTCGGCTTCGTCCATATAGTGGGTCGACACGAGAATGGTCGTGCCACCGCTGGCCAGACGAAACAGGTTCGCCCAGAAGTCCCGACGACTTTGCGGATCGACGGCGCTGGTCGGTTCGTCGAGTAGCAGAAGTTCCGGATGATGCAGTACCGAACAAGCAAGCGCGAGACGCTGCTTCTGTCCGCCACTCATTGTTCCAGCCAGCTGTTTCCGCTGCGCCACGAGATCGTAATTTTCAAGCAGCTGGTCGATGCGCAGCGCGCGCTTGCTGATCGGATACGAGTAGATTTCGGCAATAAACTGCAGGTTCTCGAACACCGTCATGTCGGCAAACAGCGAGAATTTCTGGGTCATGTAACCGATCTTCGGCTTCAACAGCCTGGAGTCACCCGGCACCTCGGTATCGAGTACGATTGCCGTGCCCTCGGTCGGCGTCAGTAATCCGCACAGCATGCGAATGGTAGTCGACTTGCCCGACCCGTTCGGCCCGAGAAACCCGTAGATTTGCCCTCGCGGAACATCGAGGTTTAGCGAGCTTACGGCACGTAGCGCGCCAAAGTGCTTGCTCAGGCCGCGTGCCTCTATAGCGAAGTCTGAGGACATCATGTGCCGTTATCGATGACGAACTCGACGTCGACTGGCACACCATCCGGCAGACGTTCGCGCTGCTCGGCGATATCCACCTTTGCGACATAGCTCAAGCGGCCGCGGTCGCGCTCCGTCAGCGCATAATAGGGCGTGAACGCCGGATCGCTCGAAACCCATCGCACACGGCCATCGATCGGAGTAGCCAGGCCGTCGACGTGAATACGTGCTTTCATGCCGGGCCTGACATGGACTCGGAGACGCTCCGGAACATACACCCTGGCGTGGGGCTGGTCGCCAGCGAGAACAACGACAACCGGTTGGCCGGCCGCGGGTCGCTCCCCGATCTCGAAAATTCTGCTATCCAGAATACCGTTATCCGGCGCTTTCAAGTCATGTCGGTCGAGGTCGATCAGGGCGCTGTCCCGACGTGCCCTGGCCTGATTCACAGCCTGCTCTGCTTGCTCAAGCTCCTCGATGGTGGTGCCAGCGAGGCGCTCTTCGAGCTGGGCGAGCATCAATTTGTGGTTGGCCCGCGCCGCATCCAGCGCTGCTTTCGCGCTGTCGAGCTGCTCCGCGGACGCGAGTCCTTTGGTGTGTACATCACGAACTCGTCGAAGTTCGGATTGCCGGAATGTAAGCTCCTGTGTGGTTCCTTCGACGTTCGCTCTCGCCGCAGCGATCTGCTCGCTGCGCGGACCGCGTACGAGTTCGTCGAGGCGCGCCTGCTGCTGCAATAGCACAGCTTCCAGTTCGGACAGTCTTGCCTCCGCTCTCGCCGTGTCCTGGCGAACAAGGACCTGACCTTTGGACACCGCTTCGCCCTCGGCAGCGACGATGTCGACGATCGGCTCGGAAACCTCGGCCGCAATTTCGAGGCGATCCGATGCGAGCTCGCCGACCGCACGGTAAGCGTCGTCCGTTGCCCCACAGGCACAAAATAACAGCGGAGTCGCTGCGAGAAGTGTCAGCTGAGCCGCAAACCGTTGTTTCATTACCTGACTCCGTTCATAACTTGATGTAAGCCAGCACCATTTCGATGTGCGTTTCCATGAGTTTGTCGGTGTCCAACGTGCGCTTTGCAAACAGGATCTTCCAGATCATCGATACCATCATCGGCGCGACCAATAGCTGTGGCAGTTGTGTCACCGCCGTATCACGGAATTCGCCACGTTCGACGCCGCGTTCCACGCAACGCGCGATGGCACCGAGACCTTTCGAGACCACGTTCTCCCAGTAGTAGTCGACCAGGTCGGGGTGTCGCTGGCCTTCGGCAATCAGCAGACGAATGACGACTGCAACCGGTGACCCGGGCACGCGCTTCATAAATTCGAGGAGGGGGCCGCGAATGAAAGCCTCCGACGACAGTTCTGTCGTTTCAATGGTGACCAACAGCGCGTCCAGCCGTCGAATCACCACGCTTCGGATTACGGCCTTGAACAGTTCTTCCTTGGTCTTGAAATAGAGATACAGCAGGCCTTTGCTGACGCCCGCGCGTTTCGCGACTTCTTCGACCCGGGCACTCGCGTAGCCATGCTCGGCGAACACATCGAAGGCCGCCTCGGTGATTTCCTTCGGCCTGTCCTGCTTGCGGCGCTGGTAGCGTGGCTCGGCCATTTCGGCCCCATTACTGACTCACTGGTCAGTTATTATAGTTACTGACTTTCAGGTCAGCAAGTTCTAATAGCCGGCGGTGCCACAATTGCCGCATAATCGCGGGCTATGTTTACCTACCTCGACCCAACCGTGCGCCAGCGCCTGGAGCAGCACGGGAAACTGTTCCAGATCGACCGCGACGGCGTTAAGGTGCCGTCGGATCGCATGCCGCACGGCGGCAGTGGAATCAGCGTGCTGGGGCCGATTCCGATGCCGCTGAAGCTCTGCGACAGCGAATTCAGAGTCGACTGGTACGCCTGTGTCCGTCGCACCGAGCTCGGCAAGATCGAAGAGATCGCGGACGAGCTGCGGGCTCAGCACGGTCAGACATTGTTTGCGACGCTGGCATCGTCCATGGCGGTAAACAGTGTGTTGATGCTTGGTGACCCGGCCAAATGGCAAAATCCGCTCATTCGGGTGCATTCGAGTTGCATGACGGGCGACGTATTCGGTTCACAGCGCTGCGAGTGCGGCCCGCAGCTCAAGATGGCGCTGCAGCGGATCAAAGATGACGAACAGGGCGGCATGGTGATTTACATGTCGGGGCACGAGGGCCGGGGCATCGGGCTCTGGGCGAAAGCGGCCACCTACCTTTTGCAGGATGCTGGCGAGAATACTTACGAGGCAAATCGCTCGTTGGGATTGCCGGATGATTCCCGTGACTTCAGCGACGCCGGCTCACTGCTCAAGTATTTCATGAAGGACCACCCGTTTCGACTGCTCACCAACAACCCGAAGAAGGTCAATGATCTCGAGCAGATGGGCCTCAAGGGCATCACTCGGATAAAGCACGTCACCGGCGTGGGTGAAGACAACCGCCGTTATCTGGCGGCAAAGCAGGATTGGGGACACGAGCTGACGACCGACGATATCGGCGCCGAATAGGCTCTTACGCTACTGCCGCCAGAGCCTCAGGTTAATAGGCGCGTCGTTCGCGTCGTTGCTACGAAACGGATTGATGTCCAGTCCGCCACGACGCTGATAGCGTGCCTGAACGCTGAGCGTTTCCGGCTCACACCGCGACAAGATATCAACGAAGATTCGCTCCACGCAGGCCTCGTGAAAGTCGCTGTGTTGCCGGAACGACACGACGTAGCGCAGCAGCGACGCCGGATCGATCTTCGGCCCCCGATAGCAAATCTGCAGACTGCCGATATCCGGCTGCGCGGTGACCGGGCAGAGGCTTCGGAGCAGGTGCGTATGCAGGTCTTCGGCAACGATCGTGGTTTTGTCGGCCTGCAGCAAACTCGCATCGACGTCCCACTTGCTGCAGGTAACCGGCAGCGAATCGAGGCAGTTTCCGGCGAGCCGCGAGACACGTCGCGCTTCGGTATCCTGAACCGGCATCACGAGCACCGTGATTTGCTTGCCGGCGCAGACGCCGAGGTCTCGCGCAACGGTTTCGGCTACCTCGGTGGCTGACGAGAACGTGCTCATCGCAAACGAATTGAGGTAGAGCTTCAGGGATTTCGACTCGATAATGTTTGGCGAGTCGGCAGACACGATGATCTCAGCGGTGGCGACGGAGGGTCGACCGGTCGGCCCCAGCCAGGTCAGTTCCCAGGCGTTCCAGATATCACGGCCGTGAAACGGCAGGTTGTGGGATAGCCCCAGCTGCGTTCGACCGTCGGCGCGAGGAATTGGGCAGAGTAATTCCGGTGCGTACTTGTCCGAATAGTCAGTGGGTCGGCCGAGCGGTAGTGTACGGTCTTTCAACAGGGAACCTCTGATCAATTATTTCATACACCGTTGGATCAGCGGCATTGTGCACAAGGATACGCGGGAATTGCTTCAATCTTGTGTAAAATGACGCCCCTTTTTTCGTACCGGCATCGCCCATCCTGGATTGTCCTCACGGCAGCCAACAGGTTCGGGCGATCCTCACAGACGGGTTTTCAGATCAATGAGTCCTGCAAACGGCAGCAACGATAGCAAGCGCGGCTACATCATCCCCATCGGCGGCGCCGAGGAAAAACTGCACAACCCGGAAATCCTCGATCGATTCGTCAGTCTCTGTGGTGGAAAAGAGTCGCGTATCTCCATTATTCCCACCGCTTCGGAGCTGGAAGACACCGGACGAAACTATGAAAAGCTGTTTCGCAAGCTCGGTGTCAAGCACGCGAAGGTGCTGCAGTTTATCACGCGCGAAGACTGCCAGTCGGGGGTCGATGTTGAATACATTGAGAAATGCGACGGCGTCTTTATGACCGGTGGCAACCAGCTGCGGCTATCGACGACATTGGGAGGCACCGCCGTCGCGCAGCTGATTCGCCGGCGCAATGCCGACGGCATGCACGTGGCCGGCACATCGGCCGGTGCCGCGTTCATGCCCGAGCACATGATCGCGGGCGGCAAGGAAGGCAGTACGCCAATGCCCGACATGGTCACGATGGCGCCCGGCCTGGGACTGACTAACGCGTTTATCATCGATCAACATTTTCGCGAACGCGACCGGCTGGGCCGCCTGCTGACGGCGTTGGCGTACAACCCGTTCGCCGTCGGTATCGGATTGGACGAGGACACCGCCGCGTTCATTCGTCCGGGCGATGAGCTCGAAGTGGTTGGCAGCGGGGGAATTACAATCATCGATCCGACCAATCTGAGTTATTCTTCGATGGATCAGGCTCGCCGCGGTGACCCTGTCAGTCTGATCGGTGTAAAGTTGCATATACTCATTTCGGGCGGGCGATTCGACATCAAGGACCGTGAGGCCTTCGCCAAATAACAACAAGAACAACAGGCGTACGCTATGAAGATTGAAAGCACCAATGTCTATGTCGGACCGAATACGTTCGCCCGCTTTCCCGTTATTCGTCACGTGCTGGATCTCGGTGAGCTCGAACACTGGCCGACCGTTCGTCTCGGCGACAGCTTTATCCAACCGCTGCTTGGCAGCTTGCCGGGTCTGCACGAGCATGGCTGCTCGTACAGGGAGCCCGGCGGCTTCGTTCGCCGCGTTGTCGAGGCCGAAGGCACCTGGATGGGCCACGTGATGGAACATGTCGCGCTGGAGCTGCAAAACGTCGCCGGTTCTGACGTGACGTTCGGTCGTACTCGATCGATCGACGGCAGGCCGGGTTTCTATAACATGGTTTTCCAGTACAAGGACGCGGCTGTCGGTCGTCGGGCCAGCAAGATCGCGCTCGATCTGCTGCACAGCCTGTTACCGCGTGACCTGAAGCCTGACGACGCGCCGCCGCCGGAGTGGAATTTTGACGAAGAGTGCGAGCGGTTCATTCGCTACGCACAGCGGCGCGAATTCGGTCCCAGCACGGCATCGTTGGTAAGGGCGGCCGAGGAGCGCAACATTCCATGGCTACGACTGAACAACTACAGCCTCGTGCAGTTCGGGCAGGGCCGATATCAGCAGCGCATCCAGGCAACGACGACCGGACGCACCAGCAACATTGCCGTGGAGCTCGCTTCAGACAAGGAAGAAACCAACGGGATACTCCACGATCTCGGCCTGCCGGTGCCACAGCAGGCTATGGTTCGGACCCAGCGCGACGCCGTGCGCGCGGCTGAGCGCATAGGCTATCCCGTGGTCCTGAAGCCGCTGGCGGGCAATCACGGTCGCGGGGTGTCAATCAATCTTCGCACGCCCGAAGAAGTAGAAACCGGCTTTGCGAAGGCTACCGAGCACGGCAAAACAGTAATTGTCGAAAGCTACATCGAGGGCTTCGACCATCGTCTGCTGGTGGTCAACGGCCAGCTGGTTGCCGCGGCTAAACGGGTTCCGGGCCACGTGGTCGGCGACGGCGAAAACACGATCGAAAAACTCGTGGAAATTGTGAACGAGGATCCCAGGCGTGGTGTCGGCCATGAGAAAGTATTGACGCGCCTCGAGTTCGACCATCAGGCGGAAAGGCTGCTCGCGAAACTCGGCTATGACAAGGACACCGTGCCGGCGAAAGATGAGGTCGTCTACCTGCGCTCGACCGCAAATCTCTCGACGGGCGGGACGGCGATCGATGTCACGGATATTATTCATCCCGACAATCGGGAAATGGCGATTCGCGCTATTCGTGCGATCGATCTGGATATCGGCGGCGTCGATTTCCTGACCAGGGACATTTCGGAATCCTATCGTGACGCCGGCGGCGGCATTTGCGAGGTCAACGCGGGCCCCGGTTTTCGCATGCACGTCGCACCAAGCGAGGGGACGCCGCGCGATGTCGCGGGCCCGGTAATCGACATGCTGTTCCCGCCCGACACGCCGAACCGGATACCGATTGCCGCCGTAACCGGCACCAACGGCAAGACGACAACGGCGCGCATGTTGGCGCATATTTTGAAGATGTCTGGCCGCACGGTCGGACTGACGTCCACCGATGGTGTCTATATCGACGGCAAGCTCAGCGTGCCTGGCGATATGACGGGCCCGGTGTCGGCACAAATGATCCTGCGCGATCCGTCGGTCGATGCGGCCGTGATGGAAACCGCGCGCGGCGGCATGCTGCGCAGCGGACTGGGTTTCCAGGAATGTAATGTTGCCGGCTGTATCAACGTGGCGGGCGATCACCTGGGACTGCGCGGCATCGATACGCTCGAGGATCTTGCCGAGCTCAAACGCGTGCCGATCGAAATCGCCACAGACGCGGCTGTGCTTAATGCCGATGACGCACTGTGTCTGCAGATGGCGGATTACACGGATGCGGCGCGGCTTTCCTACGTAACGATGAACCCGTCGCACCCGCTGGTGAAACAACATATCCAGGCGGGCGGCCAGGCCTTCGTTCTCGAAAAAGGGATGAACGGGCACCTCATTACGATCTACGACAACGAGTCGCATACGCCGCTGGTCTGGACGCATCTGATCCCGGCGACGATCGAGGGACGCGCATTACACAACGTGCAGAATGCGATGTTCGCGGCGGCGTTGGCGTACAACCTGGATATCGGCCTCGAGGACATTCGGCAGGGGCTCAGGACGTTTGATTCCACGTTCTTCCAGGCGCCGGGCCGAATGAACATCTACGATGAGCATCCTTTCCGGGTAATCCTCGACTACGCACATAATCCGGCGGCCGTCAGGGCGATGTGCGCGCTGGTCGACCGATTCGATGTCGAAGGGCGGCGCATCGTCGTGTTGTCGGCACCCGGCGATCGTCGTGATGAAGACATACGGGAAATCGCCGAAATCGCCGCGGGCCATTTCGACCATTTCATCTGCCGTTGTGACGACAACCGCCGTGGACGAGGCCCGGACGAGGTGGCGGTGATGCTCAAGAACCGGCTGCTTGAAGCCGGTATTTCCAGTGACAGGATCGAGGTGATTCCCGACGAGCAGGAGGCAACGTTGCATGCCCTGGAGGCTGCGCAGACCGGCGACCTGCTGCTGGTGCTTGGCGACAACACCACCCGAGCCTGGAAACAGATCATCTACTTCCATTCCGGTGCTCGGGTCGCGGACGCCGGCAAAAAGAAGACGGCGGTTGCCGAACTCCCGGACACGGCCAACTTCGAGCTGGCGGAGGACCTCGAGATCATCAGCGACGAACGGGGTGTTCGCATCGCGCGGGACGAGGGCGACTAGGGCCTGCTAGCGGGCCCTGGTGCTCCCGGCAGGAGTACTGCGTTATGGAATTTCTCGATGCGCGCCGTCTGACCGGACCGAGCCTGATCTTCGATCGGCCCGGCACGATTCTGGACGTCAGCTGCACCGCAGAGGAAGCGAGCCGCCTTATCCCGGTCTGGGCGAATCATGTCACGCGCATGCTGGAGGCGCTCGACTGGCCGTCAGCGCGGTTCGCGTCACAGCAACTGTCGGGCGGCGTCAGCCTCGTCTTCTCGGCGCCGATAGACCAGCTTTATGCCGCGACGGAAATTAACGAGTGGGCCTGGGCGGCCAGCGCTTATGAACTGGGTGCGTCTACTGAAGAGCCGGATTTCAACGCCGCCGTCAACACGATTCGTCAATCCGCCGAAGATGAGGCCAACGACGAGCTCATGTGGCTGATCGACGAGGCAAACTCCCATGGCAAGACCCTGCTTTGGGACGACGACTTCGTATCAGTAGGTCTCGGCCGCGGCTCACGAACATGGTCTGTCAAGGACATTCCGGACGCACCTGAGTGGGAAAGCTTTCACGATATACCCGTCGGGATCGTGACAGGCACGAATGGTAAGACAACCACTGTTCGCCTCGCCGCGCATATCTTGAAAGCGGCCGGTCAGAACGTCGGGGTCAGTTCCACCGACTGGATTTCGGTCAACGATAAGGTGCTCGATCGCGGTGACTGGTCGGGCCCGGGTGGTGCACGGACCGTGTTACGCGAACGGAACGTCGATGTCGCCATCCTCGAAACCGCTCGTGGCGGATTGTTGCGGCGCGGTCTCGGCGTCGAGCGTGCGGATGCCGCTCTGATTACGAATATCAGCGAAGACCACCTCGGGGACTTCGGTTCGAGAGATCTCGACGAGCTGCTGGCAGTCAAATAAATGCGGATGATGCTCGCCTCAGGGAGTCCGCGAAAAGCTATGCGGGTAAGCTGGTCTGGTTCGGTCTCGATCCCAAGAACGAAACAATCGTCCAACACACCGCCGCTGGCGGCAGCGCATTCGTGCTCGAGGGCGAAGAGCTTGTCAGGATGGAGGGCGGAGGCCGCGCGCTGATATGCCGAAGTGAGGAAATACCAATCACGCTCGGCGGTGCCGCGCGACACAATGTCGCCAATGCGCTGTCCGCCGCGGCATTAAGCGACTGCCTCGGGAGTTCGCTCGACGATATTCGCGCCGGCCTGACGACGATGGTCCAGGACGAGAACCCGGGCCGATGCAATCTTTATGACCTAAACGGCGTGAAAGTGCTGATCGATTTCGCGCACAATCCCGCGGCGATGGGAGCGCTATTCGACATGGCACGGGCCGTTCCGGCGAAACGCCGGGCGCTGTGCTTCGGGCAGGCCGGCGATCGAACGGATGAATTGATTCAAGAACTCGCCCGGGACGCCTGGGCGATTGGTCTCGACCGAATCATGGTGTCGGAGCTTGCCGCCTATCATCGTGGTCGCGAATACGGCGATGTATTCGGCATTATCAAGGACGAACTGCTGCGTTCGGGTGCTGACGAATCGCAGATCGCTCATTTCGAAACGGAAATGGAGTCATTCCTGTCTGCGATCGATTGGGCCGAACCTGGCGATCTCGTTATTATGCTGGCGCTCGGCGGCGCGGCACCGATTCAGGCAAAGCTCAGGGAGATGGGCGCCGAATAAATTCGACAATGCGGTTCGCAACCTCGCGGGTC
>CAMYMR010000017.1:0-5909 GCA_947259285.1 uncultured Woeseiaceae bacterium
ATGCGGCGTCCCACCCTGCGGGGCCGAAAGCTCCTGGACGAAATGCTGGGTTTCAAGGACTTCCTTGAAATCGCTGAAAAGGACGAACTCAATCTGAGAAACCCGCCCGAAAAAACCCCGCAGCTGTTCGAGTCGATGTTACCTTTTGCACTGGCTCTGGGCGTGGATCAACAGTGGTCGGAACGTTTCGCGACGGTGCTTGCCAGTATCCGAGGTCCCGACGGCAGTGAATACCGACCGTCCTGGTACAACGGCAAGTGGAACAGCACGAATCTCAGCCAGGCAACGAGCCGCTTGTCGAGCAGCCTGAATTCCGCGATCAGTTCGTCGGTGTCGCCGCCGGGATCGTCGTCGGGCGGTGGTGGCGGTGGCTTCTCCGGAGGCGGTGGTGGCGGCGGCGGAGGCGGCGGCTGGTGATGAAACTTTTTTTAGCAGGATAGCCCGGGAATGAATCAAACCGTTTACAGCCGTAGGCCGAGCAGCTCTATACCCAACGTAATATTCGCATTGCTAATCGTTAACGGCCTGGTGTACGCGTTGCAGCAGCTGAACGCCGAATTCATGTTCATCAATTTTGCATTATGGCCCGCAACCGATCCAAGATCCCCGTTCATGCCGTGGCAACTGCTTACCTACGGCTTCCTGCACGGCAACACTACGCATATCTTCTTCAACATGTTCGGGCTCTGGATGTTCGGTCGAGATATCGAACTGTACATGGGGTCGCGGCGCTTCCTTATTTATTTCCTGGTATGCGTGGTGGGGGCTGGCGTTGTGCAGCTTATCGTTGCCGGTATGCAGGGAGGCATCTATCCAACGGTAGGCGCATCCGGAGGTGTCTTTGGAATACTGCTGGCCTACGGCCTGACATTTCCCAATCGCGTCGTCGTCCCGTTGTTTCCGCCAATCCCGATGCGTGCGATCACGTTCGTCGTTATCTATGGCCTGCTGGAGCTATACCTTGGCGTTAGCGGCGGTGCCCCTGGGGTTGCCAATTTTGCGCACCTCGGCGGCATGTTGTTTGGCTTTTTCCTGATTCGTTACTGGCGGCGCCGACGATGAGTTCTCTGCTCGCTCTGGTTGCTGCGACCCTGGTCCTCGTTAGCATACCGGGTCCGAATGTGGCGCTGATCATCGCCAACAGCTTGCGGTTCGGATTGCGAACGGGCGTTGTAACGGCACTGGGGACCACGGCGGGGGTTGCGATGCAGCTAGCCGTCATAGTGCTAGGCATGGCCGCCGTCATCGAGTTCGCCGCTGATTTGCTCGGCTTGATCAAATGGGCTGGCGTCGCCTACCTCGCGGTGCTGGGAATCCGGACGTGGCGCGAGCCGGCAAGTGATCTGACGCGTATGAAACCCGCTCCGGCCGTCTTCTGGCCGGGCTTTATGCTGGCGGTGGCAAACCCGAAGACGCTGTTGTTCAACGCCGCATTTATTCCACAGTTCATCGCGTCTGAAGGTAGCTCCGTCGCGGACGTCGTTATAATCGGGGCCGTATTCTTAAGCGTGCTTCTTCTGGGCGATGTGGTTTGGGCGTCATTTGCGCACTCGGCGCGACGATTGCTGGTTCGTTACGGCCGTTTGCGCAATCGCCTGACTGCAACGTGCTTTACTGCTGCTGCGATTGGGCTGGCGCTGGCCCGGCGATAGGCTGTCAGGCCGATCCGCCGCCGTCGATCGGAATGGCGGCACCGTTGATGTGAGAGGCGATATCGCTGGCCAGAAACAGCGTCAATGCGGCGACTTCCTCGGGCGTCGCAACGCGGCCGTTCGGACTGTCCGCGGCCGACTGTTCCAGATAGACATCCAGGTCAATGCCCCTGGCCTCGGCTTCCGCAGCGAGCATCGGCGTATCGACATCGCCAGGGCACACGGCGTTGACACGCAGTCCGTCTGCCGCGTGGTCGTTTGCCATCGCTTTGGTCAGCAGCACGATGCCGCCTTTGCTTGCACAGTAAGCGGCGGCTCGTTCACCGCCGCTTAAGCCCCAGTCAGACGCGATATTTACGATAGAGCCCTCGGCACGCAACAGGTGCGGCAGCACCGCGCGGCTGAGGAAGAACGGTACGTCGAGATTTATCGCCATTGTGTGCCGCCAGTCGTCATCACTCGTCTCGGCAACGTTGGCGCGCACGATAACGCCGGCATTATTGACCAGGCAGTCCAGCTGGCCGAACTCATCGATGGTGTCGGCGACGAGTTCGTCGCAGTCCTCTGACTCCTGAAGCTCGCCGGCCCAGGTTACGATGTTCTCGGAAACATCGGCAACCTCTTCGAGGCGGCCCTCGTCCCGGCCCGCCGCCATGACATCCCAGCCGTCCTCCGCGAATGCGATAGCGATAGCAGCGCCGATGCCGGAGCTGGCACCGGTGACGAGTACAACGCTCATGATGATTTCCCTGACCGCGTTTACGTGGTATGCAGTGTATAACATGACATCGACGGATTGTTTACAAAGCCTCGGTTGGCGCCACTTCTTCCAGTCCCAGCTGGATGCAGATTGCTCCTGGTTACCGGCGCGCGTGCTCGGCGTGCATCGCAATCGGATCGACGTTGCGCACGCCGAAGGGCAGCTAACCATAGCGCTGTCGGGAAAGAGTGCGGAGCTGAGCATTACGGTCGGCGACTGGGTACTCGTCGATCCGGCCGGTCCACAGGTACGCTCTCGGCTCGAGCGCTTTGGCGTGTTTCAGAGAAAATCCGCCGGGACGGGGGGCGAATTACAGCTGATCGCGGCAAACGTCGACAACCTCTTCATCGTGACGTCGGCGAATCGCGACTTTAACGTCGCGCGCCTTGAACGCTACCTTGCGATAGCTCACGAGGCGGGGGCGTTTCCTGTTCTCGTGATTACCAAAACGGATACGGTTGAGACTGTCGACGAGTTCCTCTCTGCGGCCGCCAGGTTGTCACCGGGATTGCTTGTCGAAGCGCTGGATGCACGTGATCCTGACGCGGTCGAGGTACTGCGACGCTGGTGTGAAAGTGGGCAGTCTGTTGCGCTACTGGGTTCGTCCGGCGTTGGCAAGTCGACACTGATCAACACGCTGGCGCGCGCCGCGCAGCAGACCCGGACGGTGCGGGAAGATGACCAGCGCGGCCGTCATACGACGACGAGCCGATCGATGCATCGAATGCCGAACGGCGGCTGGCTCATTGACACGCCGGGCATGCGCGAACTACAACTTGTAGACGTCGGGGACGCGCTCGATGCAGTCTTCGATGATGTCGCAGACCATGCTGGCCGATGTCGATTCTCCGACTGCGCGCACGAGTCGGAGCCCGGCTGCGCTGTCGTGCAAGCGATTGAAGACGGTGTCCTTGATCCAGCTCGTTTGCGCCGATACAAGAAATTGCAGAACGAGGATCGCCGAAACTCCGAGTCATTGGCGGAGCGTCGCTCTCGAGACAAGCACCTGGGTAAGCTGTACAAGTCGATCCTATCCGGCAAGCGACAGGAAAAGGAGATCAGTAAGTAGATGACGGCAATCGACCTGAACTCGGATCTCGGCGAAGGCGATGCGTACGACGATGCGTTGTTAAAGATTGTATCGAGCTGCAATATCGCTTGCGGCGGCCACGCTGGCGACGCCGACACGATGGCGGCGACCGTGCGCGCCGCAGTTGTCAACGGTGTTTGCGTCGGTGCCCACCCGGGCTACCCTGATCGTGACGGTTTCGGCCGGGTCAGTGGCTTTCTCGATGGCGATCCATTGTACGAGGCGCTGACGACACAGGTCAGCGACCTGGCTGACATTGCGGCGCAGCTGGGCGCCCGGCTGGTTCACGTGAAGCCACACGGTGCTCTTTACAACGATGCGGTGGGAGATTCGGGTCTCGCCGATGTCACTGCCCGAGTCGTGGCTGAAGCCCCCGGCGCGCCGGCATTTGTCGGCATGGCGAATACCGAGTTGCAATTTGCGGCCGAGCGGCACGGGCTCGAATTTATTGCGGAAGCTTTCGTCGACCGGGCGTATGAGGCGGACGGCACACTGGTACCCCGCTCGGAACCGGGGGCCGTTCATGCAGAATTGTCCGTCATCACCACGCAGGCCATTCGCCTCGCCAAAGCGGGTCAGGTCACGGCCCGAAATGGCGAGGTTATCGATGTGCCGGCCGATACCCTCTGCATACACGGCGACACACCCGGCGCGGCAGAGGCGGCGCGTGCCGTGCGCGATGTGCTTGAAAGTCACGGGATCGAGATACGTGCTCATACGATGCGTCGATGACCTGATCTCGCTGTCGGTGGACAGCCCGCCGGATGCGCAGGCACTGGCGGCACACCTGCGCAAAGACGATATCTGGGTCGAGGTTGTCGCCGGTATCGACTCTGTGGTCGCGCAGTTCGATGCGTCCACAATAGATGCCGCGACCGCGCGGCGGCGGATCGACGAAGCGCTGGCCGAGGGCATTCCGCCGCCGCCCGGCCGGGAAAAGTTGCTGGAGATACCGGTTGTCTATGGCGGCGAGTACGGCCCTGATCTCGAGGACGTCTGTCGCGAGCTCGGTCTGTCGTTCGACGAGTTTGTCACGCTGCATACCGGCAATGACTACGCCGTCGATATGGTTGGCTTTACGCCGGGGTTTGCATTTGTCGGCGGACTGAACAAGCGCCTTAACGTGCCGCGTCGTGAACAACCGCGGCAGCGTGTCGAAGCTGGATCGATTGGCATCGCGGACGGGCGAACTGGCCTGTACGCGCTGGCGAGCCCGGGAGGCTGGTCCCTAATTGGCCGGACACCCTATGCGCTATTCGATGCAAACGCGGTAGATCCATTTTCGATTCAAGCAGGCATGCGTATTCGCTTCATTGCGATTCGTGCCGAAGAATTCAGCCAGTGACTATCACCGTCCTCAAGCCCGGCTTGCAGACGACGATCCAGTCCTCTCCACGTATCGGCTTACGGCACCAGGGCGGAGCAGCCGACCCGCTGTCGCTTGCGCTGGCAAACCGACTCGTCGCAAACGTGTGGGACGCGGCCGCGTTGGAGGCGACCCTGCTGGGCCCAACGCTCCGGTTCGGTGTGCCATGCGCATTCGGAATTGCCGGGGCGATCGCGGCGGTAACGCTGAACGGGAAATCCGTTGCGTTTCATGAAACGTGCTTCGCCGCCGCGGGCGACGAACTCGCGATAGGCGCCGCCGAGACAGGCGCGCGGACGTATATTGCGTTCGCCGGCGGACTGGACGCCGCAAAGGTTTTGGGCTCGCACTCCACATACCTGTTGGCGAGCCTTGGTGGTCATGAGGGCAGGGCGCTCGAATCGGGAGATACGCTTCAACTGAAGCCCGCGGTAACCGAAAAGCACAGCACACCCGATGTGTTCAGGCCGCCGATGTCCTCGAGCTGGGCGCTCCGCGCATGCGCGTCCTTTGAAGCGGAACAATTGCCGGGCGATGCGCTCGAGACCCTCTTCGAAACGAACTGGGTCGTGGGACGTCGTGCAGACCGTATGGGTCTGCAGCTCGACGGCCCAAGACTCGACATATCGTCCAGCGGGCGCATGCCCAGTGCCGCTGTGTTCCCGGGGACCGTGCAGTGTCCCGAAGGTGGGTTGCCGTATTTGCTGTCAGTCGACGCGGGAACCGTCGGCGGCTATCCGCGCGTCGCCCAGGTGATTCGGGCGGACCGGCACGTACTTGGTCAGCTAAAGCCCGGTGACCACGTGAGACTGCTGCGCCGCGAGCAGCAGGAAGCGGCCGATGATCTGCGGGCGAAATTGGACTATTGGGGCGAATGGCTGGGTGACGTCGAGCAGGTAATATAGGTAACGCAGTTTCCTGGTCGACCGCGGAAAAGTGGTGGGCCCGCCAGGACTCGAACCACCACCTTGCCGTGCATGACGCGAACGCACGCGGATAGTGGCATACCGTGTCCAACGAACACGCGACTGAAGAATGGTG
>CAMYMR010000017.1:5958-35515 GCA_947259285.1 uncultured Woeseiaceae bacterium
GTGGTGGGCCCGCCAGGACTCGAACCACCACCTTGTCGCGCACGATGCGAACGCACGCGGATAGTGGCATACCGTGTCCAACGAACACGCGACTGAAGAATGGTGGGCCCGCCAGGACTCGAACCTGGGACCAAGGGATTCACTGTACCCGCTCATTTCTGAGTGGAGTGGACTATCTCATCACCCTCGACCGAGTCGTTAGGGGCGGGACGCTCTAGCCTGTCATTAAGAACACTGAAGTTCTCAGGTAGTCTCTGCACCTTCCGCGAGTGCACTCGCGGCTTGGCTCAGGATTGCCAACAGCCGAACTGCGAAGGTTTCCCTGAATTCATCCCGTTCATTTCGTGCCTCTCGACACGAACGCACCATTTTTGATGAGTCCCCTGCTCTAACCAACTGAGCTACAGGCCCACATAAGGAGCGGCATTCTAGCAGAAAAAAGCCGGGCGTCGCCCGGCTTTTGCCTCTGTCAATACGGTCGACTCAGTCCTCGAGCAGGAAGCTCCTGAGCTGATCCGAGCGGGTAGGATGACGCAGCTTACGGAGCGCTTTGGCCTCGATCTGACGAATGCGCTCGCGCGTAACGTCAAACTGCTTGCCCACCTCTTCCAGCGTATGGTCGGTGTTCATGTCGATGCCAAAACGCATTCTCAGCACCTTCGCTTCGCGCGGCGTCAGCCCTGCAAGCACCGAGTGCGTCGTTTCCTTGAGACCCGAGGTCGTCGCCGAGTCGACCGGCGAGTGCACGGTCTGATCTTCGATAAAATCGCCGAGATGCGAGTCTTCGTCATCGCCGATGGGGGTCTCCATCGAGATCGGTTCCTTCGCGATCTTGAGTACCTTACGAACCTTGTCCTCGGGCATTTCCATGCGCTCGGCCAGTTCGTCGGGCAGCGGCTCGCGACCCATTTCCTGCAGCATCTGGCGGGATATACGGTTCAGCTTGTTGATCGTCTCGATCATGTGTACCGGGATGCGAATGGTGCGAGCCTGGTCGGCGATCGAACGTGTAATGGCCTGGCGAATCCACCAGGTCGCGTACGTCGAGAATTTATAGCCGCGACGGTACTCGAACTTGTCGACGGCCTTCATCAGACCAATATTGCCTTCCTGGATGAGGTCCAGGAACTGCAGCCCGCGGTTGGTGTACTTCTTGGCAATCGAGATAACCAGGCGCAGGTTCGCTTCCACCATCTCTTTCTTGGCGCGCCGAGCTTTTGCTTCACCAATCGACATCTGTCGATTGATTTCCTTGATCTGGCTGATCTTGAGGCGCGTTGCTTCCTCAACCGCGATCAGCTTGCGCTGGCAACGAGTAACGTCGTCCCTGAGCTTCGCGAGTATCGAGGAATGCTTGCGCTTCGCGCGAATGTGCTTGTCGATCCAGTTGAGATCGGTTTCGCTCTTCGGGAAGCTCGCCAGGAAATCCTTGCGCGGCATGCCAGCATCACGGACGCAGAGCTGCATGACCAGGCGCTCCTGGCTTCGGATGATCGATACGACGTCACGCAGGTTGCGCACCAACGCGTCAAAGAGTTTCGGCGCCAGCTTCAATTCCATGACCTGGTCAGCCATGTCCGCCTGTGCCTTGACGGTCCGCTTGTCTTTCAGACCGTACTGCTCGAGGTACTTCATCGCACGATTCTGGTGGCGACGAATGACCTTGACGCGCGCCTTCACCTCGTCCGGATCGGGGCCAGTGTCTATTACCTCGTCATCGTCATCGTCCGACTTGGCGGCCGGCGGTTTTATTTCATCCGGCTCGTTGGGATCGATGAACCCAACGACGAAGTCCTGCATCCGCGTCTCGCCATTCTTGACCCGGTCGGCGACTTCCAGCAGCGCCTCAACCGTGGGCGGGAAGTGGACCATGTGGTACTTGACCTGGTTCAACCCATCCTCGATCCGCTTTGCAATCTCGATCTCGCCCTGCCGAGTGAGCAATTCGACCGTTCCCATCTCGCGCATGTACATGCGGACCGGGTCCGTTGTGCGGCCAAACTCGGCGTCCACGCTGGCTAATGCCGCCTCAGCTTCCTCGGCGGCGTCTTCATCGGTGGCGGCAGCGTCAGACAGTATCAACGACTCGGCATCCGGTGCCTTTTCATGCACCGCGATCCCCATATCGTTAATCATATTGACGATGTCTTCGATCTGTTCCGGATCGACGATGCCGCTGGGCAGGTGGTCATTGACCTCGGAATAGGTCAGGTACCCCTGTTCCTTACCGCGGGCAATCAGTTCCTTTAATTGTTGAGCCTGTTTGCTCGCGCCGACTACTGCTTTCTTTGCTGTCAAGACAAAACCCCTACGGGCAAAAGATACAAACGATTAATTTTACTCTCTCGTGAAGGACCGGGCTACACTTATTTCACGTTTCTTGGACCCACCGTCAGCGCCCGAAGTTCCGATTTCTCGTCGTCCGAAAGACCATTAAGTCGCTGTTTTTCAATAAGAAAATCAATTCTTTCCTTCCGTCCGGCCGTTGCTAGCTGGTTCAGACACTCATCAAGTTCCGCCTCGGGATCGAAATCTTCATCGACAGGTAGCGCAGCCGCGGTCAGCTTTCCGAGGTGTCGACCCTGTGCGTCATGCCGCCAACGCTCAAGAAGACCGGCTGTGCTTATATTGGGCTCGGCCCGCACGGTTTCAATGACTGCGCGCAACAAATCCGTTCCCGGTCGGCTGACGCCCGCGAGTTTGCCGACATCGAGCGTTCGTCCGGCCTCCGGGTGGTTGAGAATAATGGTCAGTGCATGACGAACAACCGACGGATTGCCGGCGCCCGGGCCTTGCGGTCGGGTGGCGCCGGTATTTGCGGCAGACGCCACAGGTTTTCGGCCAGTCGTACTCCCGCCGGCAATCATTTTTTCGAGTTTGGCGGCCGTAAGACCAACGGCTGCCGCCAGGCTTTCAACGAGCAGCTCGCGGTAAACGCCGGCCGGTATCTTGTTTACCAACGGGCGCGCCAGCTCGGCCAGGCGCGCGCGGCCATCGACCGTTTGCATATCGACCTGGCTCGAGAGTCCTTCGATGAGAAACTCGGATAATGCGACGCCGTCTTTCATCGCCGCCACGAAGGCGTCGGCACCGCGGTCATTGACGAACGAATCCGGATCCTGACCCTCCGGCAGGAACACGAAGCGGAGCTGACGGCCCTCACGAATCTGCGGTAACGCGTTTTCCAGCGCCCGCCAGGCCGCCGCTTTACCGGCAGGATCGCCATCGAATGCAAAGTACACGTTTTCGGTCAGGCGGAATAGCTGGTTCAGGTGTTGGTTGGTCGTTGCCGTTCCGAGCGTTGCGACGGCGAAATCGATACCGTGTCGGGCGAGCGCAACAACGTCCATGTATCCCTCAACGACAACCAACTGCTCAATATTCCTCAGGGCCTGGCGCGCTTCATACAGACCATAAAGTTCGCGCCCCTTGTGGAAGAGCACGGTTTCGGGGGAGTTCAGGTATTTCGGCTCACCGTCTCCTAGTGTGCGCCCGCCGAAGCCAATTGTCCGGCCTCGCGTATCGCGGATGGGAAACATGATGCGGTCGCGAAAGCGGTCATAGTGCTGACCATTGTCTTTACGTATGACTAGACCTGTGGCCAGAAGCCGTTCCGTCGCTTCGCTCGATTGCCCGAACTTGTCGAGAATATTGCTCCACCCGTCGGGCGCGTAGCCGATACCGAACCGTTTTGCGGTTGCCCCGTCGATACCACGATTCTTCAGATAGTTGACGGCGGCAGGGGTTTCCTTCATCAGGGCCTGCCAGTGCCGCGCGACGCTGTCCATCAGTGAAAAAAGCTCGTCGTAACGTCGGGCCGGCTTATCGCTCTCGCTTCTCGGTACGTCCACACCCATCGAGCTTGCCAGGCTCTCGATCGCCTCGACGAAACTCATGTGATCGAATTCCATGAGGAAACCAACGGCCGTTCCGTGTGCACCGCAGCCAAAGCAGTGGTAGAACCCTTTTCCCGGACTTACTGTGAAGGACGGCGTCTTTTCGTCGTGAAAGGGGCAGCAGGCCTTGTACTCGCGTCCCGCTTTCTTCAACTGGACGCGGCGGCCGACAACCTCGACGATGTCCGCTCTGGCGATCAGATCGTCGATGAAATCCTGAGGAATCAGTCCGGACATAAAAGCTCTAACGTTAACCCGAGGTGTACGGGTCTATGATTGTTGTTCTTCAGTCGGAGCTCTGTGATCAAAGGGCGTTCAGGCGCTCCTTGACGGTAGCGCTCAAGGCGCCCATATCGGCGCGACCCGCCGCTTTGGCTTTGATCTGGCCCATGACCTTGCCCATGTCACGGATACTCTCCGCACCGGTTGCCTGTATGACTTCGTCTACCATAGCAGCAAGTTCGTCAGCTCCGAGCGGCTCCGGCAGGTAGTCCTCAAGAACCGCGATTTCGGCGCGTTCTATGGCAGCCAGGTCTTCGCGATTGCCTTTCTCAAACTGCTCGATGGAGTCGCGGCGTTGCTTCACCATCTTGGTCAGCGCGGCGAGTACGCCGGCGTCGTCCAATTCGACGCGCTTATCGACTTCGATTTGTTTGATCGCCGCAAGCATGAGACGCACCACTTTCAGCCGCTCTTTGTCGCCGGCCTTCATGGCGCTTTTCATGTCTTCTGTGATTTGGCTTTTCAGGGACATGTCTAAAGCTTCGCGGGCGCGAAGCTGGAATGGAATCAGTAGAGACGCTTGCGCTTGGCGTCGTCACGAGAGTTGCGCTTAAGGTGGCGCTTGACCGCTGCTGCTTTCTTGCGCTTGCGTTCCTGGGTTGGCTTCTCGTAGAACTCGCGGCGGCGAAGCTCGGTCAGTATTCCTGCTTTCTCGCAGGCACGCTTGAAGCGCCGCAGAGCAGCGTCAAAATACTCGTTCTCTTTTACGCGAACACTTGGCATTGATCAGATATTCCGTCCAAACATAAATAAGCCCGACGCTAAGGCCGGGACTGAGCCGCATATAATAACCCCGGATCTGGCGGTTTGCAAAGGGCCCAGCACCATATTCGGGGCCCGTTAGGCTATGATGCGCTGCCTATGAATATTCTCGGGATCGAAACCAGCTGTGACGAGACCGGCGCCGCCGTTTACAACACGCAGCGCGGCCTGATTGCGCACGCCCTGCACAGCCAGGTGGATCTGCATGCGGTTTACGGGGGCGTTGTCCCCGAAATCGCCTCGCGCGACCATGTTCGGATGCTACTGCCGTTGATTCAGCAGGTGTTAAGCGAGGCCGGTATTGAGCGGCCCGACGCGATTGCCTACACGGCCGGACCGGGGCTGGTCGGTGCGCTCATGGTCGGTGGCGGTATGGCGAATGGACTCGGTCTGGGCTGGAGCTGTCCGGTTATCCCGGTGCACCACATGGAGGGCCATTTGCTGGCGCCAATGCTCGAGGAACAACCGCCACGGTATCCTTTTCTCGCGCTGCTCGTATCAGGCGGGCACACAATGCTGGTTGCCGTGAGACAGCTGGGTGCCTATCGCCTGCTGGGAACGACGCTTGACGACGCGGTGGGTGAAGCATTCGATAAGACGGCAAAGCTGCTGGGCCTGGGCTATCCGGGCGGCCCCGCGCTGGCCGCGCTGGCCGAGCAGGGGAGCGACCAGGCATTCGAATTTCCGCGGCCGATGCTTAAGAAACCCGGCTTTGATTTCAGTTTCAGCGGGCTCAAGACCGCGGTGATGATCGAGGTGCGCAAGAGAGAAGCGGCAGGAACACTCAAGCGGGCTGACGTTGCGGCATCGTTTCAACGCGCGGTCGTCGATACCCTGATAGGTCGCACGATCAAGGCGGCTGAAGCCGAAGGTCTGGAGCGAATCGTCGTGGCGGGCGGCGTGGGAGCGAATAAACTGCTGCGACAGGATCTTGCGGCGCGCTTCAAAGGAACCGTTTACTACCCGCGCATGGAGTTCTGTACGGACAACGGCGCGATGATCGCCGTTGCGGGCGCGCTGCGACTCGGCGATGCTGATGGCGCTGGTGAGATCAAGGCTCGAGCACGCTGGCCTCTGGAAACACTGAATACGCCGGACGCGGCACCACCACACGGAATCGGATGAGAATATGGACAAGATATTCCTGAGCGGGCTAAAGATCGACACGGTCATTGGCATTTGGGAGTGGGAACGAAAGATTCGCCAGACAGTCATCATCGATCTGGAAATGAGTGCGGACATCGCCAAGGCGGCGGCGACCGACCGCGTCGAGGACACGCTGAACTACAAACTGGTCGCAAAGCGAATCCGGTCCTTCGTGGCCGATTCGAGCTTCCAGCTCGTTGAAACGCTGGCGGAACGCGTCGCCGGCATCGTTCGGGATGAATTTGATGTGCAGTGGGTAAAGGTGCGGGTCAATAAGCCCGGTGCGATTCGAGGTTCGCGGGACGTGGGAATCCTCATCGAACGAGGAGAATGGTCGGACTAGCGGCGATCCGGACACTCTCATGGCGCAAATCTACGTCGGACTCGGCAGCAACATCGAGCCAGAGAAGAACCTGGGTATTGCCGTACGCGAGCTCCGGCAAAAGTATGGCGAGCTCAAGGTCTCGTCGGTCTATCGCAGCGCGGCGGTCGGCTTTGAGGGCGACGACTTTCTGAACCTCGTCGCGGGATTCCGGTCAGACGATGAGCCGCTCGAGATCTGTGACGAGATCGAGCGTTTACATGATCTGGTTGGCCGTGCTCGCGGTAGCGACAAATGGGGGGCACGTCCACTCGATATTGATCTGCTTCTTTACGATGATCAGATTATTGACCAGCGCCCGCTGCGGGTACCGCGTAGCGACATACTGGAGTACAGCTTCGTGTTACGGCCACTGGCTGAGCTGGCGCCGGATCTTGTGCACCCGGTAACCGGAAAGACCATGCTGAGTCACTGGCAGGCATTTGATGCGACGACGCACCCGCTGGAGCTGGTTGGCATTATCCTGTAGAGGACCCTTCATGCGAATACCGGCCAGCCTTCTTGTTATCGCCGGTTTGGCGGCTTGTGGCGGTGGCGGAGGCTCTGTGACCGAGCCGCAGGTCGGCAGCGCCGCGTGCGAAAACGACGGCCAGAAACAGTTCGTACTGGACAACCTGTATGCCTGGTATCTTTGGAACGACCTGCTGCCGGATGACATCGACATCAATGACTACGCCTCACCGGAGGAGCTGATTGCAAGGGTGACGCAGGACTTCGGCCCGCGGGATGCCAATGATCAGCCCATCGACCGTTTCAGCTTCGTGCGTTCCCTGCAGTCCGACCGGGACTTTCTCGGTGACGGCACGCTCGGCGAGATCTTCGGTTTCAGCTATCGATTCATCGACGAGGCTGCCACCGACTTTCGCATCGTCCGCGTTTTTTCCGGGAGTCCTGCAGGTGACGGAGGGCTGGAGCGGGGGCAACGAATTCTCACATTAAACGGCCGTAACGTCGCCGAGATCGCCGGCAGCGAGGGCGTTGCAGCGTTTTTCAGCGACAACAACACCGTCGACTTCGAAATTGACCGCGAGGGCACTAACGACTTCACAACGATCACCAAGGCTGTCGTCACCATAGAGCCGCTACCGCAATGGCGCCTGATTGATCGGGGAGAAGGTGTCGCGCCAGTCGGCTACATGCAGCTTGATTCGTTTATCAGCACCGCTGATCCGGTCTTCGACACCGTGTTCGCGGACTTCAAGGCGGCGGGAGTCAACGACGTCATTATCGACATGCGCTATAACGGCGGCGGTCTTCTCAGCACGGCCTACCTGCTGGGCGACTACCTGGGGGGCTTGATTGCAGACAATCTCGTGTTCTCGCGAACCGAATTTAATGCCGATCGCGCTGCGGCGAATAACGGTACGGAGTTTTTTGAGCGCCAGGGAAACTCAGTCAGCTTGTCACAGTTCGTCGTCATAGCGACGCGCTCGACGGCCTCGGCTAGTGAGCTCGTAACGAACGGCATGCTGCCGTATGCCGATACTGCGATTGTCGGTGATCGTACCAGCGGCAAGCCGGTCGGGCAGATCGGCCTGGGATTTTGCGACAAGATTATGCGGCCAACATCCTTCCGCTACAGCAACGCTGACGGCGCCACCGATTTCTTCGACGGCCTGCCCGTCGACTGTGCCGCTCCGGATGATCTGAACACAACCATCGGCGCCGATGACGATCCGAATGTAATCGCGGCTCTGTCCTACCTGAACACCGGTGCGTGTCCGGTGGCCGCCGCATCCGACGGGAAGTTCAAGGCCGAGTACACTATCGATGTGGGCCCGGTGGATCGACGTGGGCCGCCGCACCGTGAGTACCTCGACGCATACTGAGACTTGCGAATCGCCGACGCTCGGCGATCAGCTGATCGATCGGCCGCCATCCACAGCGATGATCTGGCCGGTGACGTAATCTGCATCGCGCAGCAGGTACAGGACACAGCCGGCAATGTCATCGGGATTGCCGGCGCGCTGCAGCGGGACCTGTCGCAGAATGGACTGCTGCGCCGCATCACTCATACCGTCTTCGGGCCACAGTATCGCGCCGGGTGAAACGCCGTTAACGCGTATGTGCGGCGCAAGGTCTTTGGAAAGGGCGCGGGTGAGCATCGCGAGGCCGGCCTTGGCCGGGCCGTATACCGCATGATTCCTGAGCGGCCGCTGAGAATGAATATCCACAATATTGACGATCGCGCCGCCGGTTGCCTTCAAGTGCGGCTGGGCTGCCTGGGAGAGGAACAGCGGAGCTTTGAGGTTACTTCCCATCAGGTCCTCCCAATGTGCCTCGGTGATGCTGCCGATCGGCGTTGGGTAGAACGTCGACGCGTTATTAACCAGGGCGTCCAGGCGCCCGCCCCAGTCCGTTACGGCGGCGACGAGCCGGGGAATCTGGTCGATATCCAGCAGGTCCGCCTGAAATGTGGCGGCCGATTCGGCGCGTTCATCATTGAGGCCCGAGGCGAGGCTATCCGCCTCGTCGGAGGAACTCCGGTAGTGAATCGCGACGCGCGCGCCGTTGGCATGGAGCCGCGTCACTATGGCGGCGCCGATCCGACGAGCGGCACCGGTTACGAGCACAACTTTGCCACCCAGGTCCTGTTCTGACATCGATAATCCTTTACTCTGCTGCTGCACGACATTCATAGAGACATTGTAAGCGACATGCAACAGGACAAACGCCCCACATTGCCGGAGCCAGATGCGCTCAGCGCTGAGCACAGCGAGCGCGTCAATGACTTTATTCGCGGGCGCATCCGTCAGGCGGGCGGGAGCATCAGTTTCGCCGAGTACATGCAGCACGCGCTGTACGCGCCCGGGCTCGGCTATTACGCAGCCGGCTCGACCAAGTTCGGTGCGAGCGGAGACTTCATGACCGCGCCGGAGGTCTCGCCGATCTTCGGTCGCGTGTTGGCCCGACAGTGTGCCGAGGTGCTCAGTCAGGTCAAATGCGGATCCATCCTCGAATATGGCGCAGGCAGCGGTAAGCTCGCAGGCGATATATTGCGATTGCTCGAAGGGCTCGATGCACTGCCGGAGCACTATAAGATCCTGGAAGTATCCGGTGACCTCCAGGAACGACAGGCGGAGTACCTGGAACAACAGCTACCCCAACTCGTATCGCGGGTGTCGTGGATTCAGTCGCCGCCGGATCATCACGTGGGTGTCATCATCGCGAATGAGGTGCTCGACGCGCTCCCCGTGGAACGCTTCGTCAGAACGGCCGACGGCGTGTTACAGCATCGCGTCGTCCTCGACGGTGATGAGTTCCGCATTGATCAGGCACCGGCACCGAAAAATCTTTCGACCGCGGTATTTGCGGTCGAGGCGGCGCTGGGAGACAGGCTTCCCGACGGCTTTGTCTCAGAGGTTTCGCTAGGCTTGCCGGGATGGATTTCGGCGCTGTCGGACTCGCTGAAGGAGGGTCTCGTATTCCTGTTCGATTACGGCGTTACGCGCCGTGACTACTACGCGCATGAGCGCTCCGGTGGCTGGCTGCGATGCCATTTCCGTCATCGTGCTCACGATGATCCGTTAATGCTGACCGGCATTCAGGACCTGACCACGTGGGTCGACTTCAACGCCATCGCCGAGGCTGCTCTCAACAGCGGGCTGGAGGTCGCCGGTTATTCCGCGCAGGCGCAGTTTCTGCTGGGTGGCGGACTGCAAGCCGAGATGCACGAATTTCAGACGCTTGCGCTTCAAAAGCAGCTGGAATTGTCGGGACAGATCAAAACACTTACCCTCCCGGCTGAAATGGGAGAGCACTTCAAGTGCATGGCATTGCGGCGAGGCGATATTCGTACGCCATCGGCCTTCAGCCGGGGCGACAGGACGCACACTCTATGAATGAGACATTTTCCGGGACAGGATGCCAATGACCGGACTGCAAATAATCGTACTTGCAATCGTGCAGGGCCTGACGGAGTTCCTGCCGATCTCGAGTTCGGGCCATCTCGTGCTGGTGCCCTATCTCATCGAGTGGACGGATCAGGGGCTCGCTTTCGACGTCGCGGTGCACTTCGGATCGCTGGTCGCGGTCTGCGCTTTCTTTCGCGAAGATATTCTTGGTCTGCTGCGGGGCGCCGGGCAGATACTGGGCGGTGATATTAAGATGCCGCAGGCGAACATGACGTTTGCGATCGCTCTGGGCACGATTCCGGCGGCCGCGGCCGGGCTGTTTTTCGCGTCCTGGATCGAGGCGAACCTGCGCGATCCATCGATCATTGTCTACACGCTATCGGGCTACGGGATTCTGATGGCGCTCGCGGACCGTTACGGCAAGAGCGAGCGCATCATCGCCGGTGTTCGCGTAAGGGATGCATTCATGATTGGCTGTGCGCAAGCGCTGGCTCTCGTACCCGGTACCTCTCGGTCCGGGGTGACGATCACGGCCGCTCGCCTGCTCGGATTCAAGCGCCAGGATGCGGCGCGTTTCTCTTTCCTGCTTTCCGCGCCGGTGATTCTGCTTGCGACACTCTATAAAGGTTTTGAGCTGATTACCGGTGCCCCGGCAGTCGCATGGGGGCAGCTTGCTCTTGGTGCTCTGATTTCGGCGATCGTCGCCTACCTCAGTATCGAGTTTTTCATGCGCTTCGTTAGTCGTATCGGCCTTGCACCGTTTGCGATTTATCGAATTGTGCTCGCCGCGGTGATTCTCTATGTCCTGGCGTAAGGCTGCTGCGTTCCTGGTTCTGCCGCTGCTGGCTTGCCGAGCGGTCGCGGGAGAAGGGTATATCCTGGGCGCAGGGCTGGAGGGGGACTCCCAGGACGGCTTTGCTGTCTCTTTGCTTGGCGAGTTTGGTGTCGCAAAGGATACCTGGATATCTGCCGCGGTCGCCAGAAATACGGCGGAATCGGCGCTTCAGCAGGACCTCGACACCTGGTTTGCAGATCTGGGCGTCGACCGCTGGTGGAATCCACTCGGCATTCGGGCCGGCGTTGCCTATTGGGGTGACAACGATACGCTCGATTCGACCGATTTTCGGGGATCGGCGTACTGGCGCAATGACCGGCTCTCGATATCCGGCGACTACCAGTATCGAGACTTCGAAATCATCCTGCCGGCCACGGACTTCTTCGCGAGCCGAAAAGCGGGATTCGGTGCGGACGGCGTTGGGCTGTCGGCGCGCGTCGAAATTACGGACACGGTGAGCTTCGGACTGTCGGGTATGGACTACGACTATGACGTTAATCTCAAGCTGGACAGCAATCGCCCGCTGCTGCAGCTGCTGACGTTTTCTCGCCTGAGTCTGATCAACAGCCTGGTGGACTACAGAGCGACGGCAACCCTCGCGCTCGATGCCGGCAAGCGGCGTTGGCATATCGATATTGGCACATGGAAAGGTGAGGTTGACGGCGCCACCACTCGAACCGCGACCGTTCGATTCCTCAATCCGATTAGCGACGCGTCCGATATCGAGTTTGCTCTGGGCGTCGACGATTCGGAACTCTACGGCAACGTCACATTCTTTTCGGTGTTCCTGTTCTTCTACGGCGCCGATTGATACTCAACGATGGCCCGCTTGCGGGCGCGGCGGATCGCGCCCGGGATCCTGGACGGCTGGTTCTCTCCCGCGATTGCCCCGGCATCGATTGCCGCGGCGGCGGCAAACGCGCCGCGCAGGAAATCGGCCTGGGGATAACGCCGATTTTCCAGGCCGGCTCGCCCACGCGCGTCGGCTTCGCACGCGATCAGGAACTGCTCGAATCGATCCGGCCGCCGAAATGCGTCGGTCTTTTCGAGCACCTTGAGGATAGTCCCGGCATTCAACTCCAGCGCACGGTGGCAGTGCGTATGAAACTCCGCAACAAGGAGGGCCAGGTCCCGGCTCGCTTTCGGGACCGGCAGCCGTTCGGAAATATCGCGAATCAGTTTGCAGCCGCGGATCTCGTGTCCGGGATGGCTCGGCAGCTGATTGCGCGGTGTGTTCCCTTTGCCCAGATCGTGCGTCAACGCCGCATATCGCACCTCGAGGTCTGTGCTCATCATTTCGGCCTGGTCGAGTACCATGAGAACGTGGACGCCGGTATCAATCTCTGGATGCCACTTCTCGGGCTGCGGCACGCCGAAGAGTGCGTCGACTTCCGGAAGCAGCACCTCTAATGCACCGCAATCGCGCAGCACTTCAACGTAGGTGCGTACACTTGCACCGCGAAGGGCCACCTCCGTTTCTTTCCACACCCTGTCCGGCACCAGCGCAGCGACTTCGCCATTGGCAACCATCGTTCGCATCAGCTCAAGGGTCTCCGGGGCAATCGAAAAGCCGAGGTGCCTGAAGCGGGCGGCGAATTTCGCAACGCGAAGTATGCGCACCGGATCCTCCGCAAAAGCATCCGACACGTGTCGCAGAAGGCGCAGCTCGATGTCGCGACGACCGTTATACGGATCAACGAAGTTGCCTTCGGAATCCCGGGCAATGGCGTTGATTGTGAGATCGCGTCGCAGCAAGTCGTCTTCAATTGAAACCTGCGGCGAGCAATCGAACGCGAAGCCATGGTAGCCGGGTGCTGTCTTGCGTTCGGTGCGGGCAAGCGCGTATTCCTCACCCGACTCGGGGTGCAGGAAAACGGGGAAGTCCTTGCCGACCTGTCGGTAGCCCATCGCGATCATTTCATCGGGCGTAGCGCCCACTACACACCAGTCCCGCTCTTTGTGCGGGACGCCAAGCTGTTCATCTCGAACAGCGCCACCGACCAGGTATACCTGCATGGCGCAATAGTACCCGACAATCGTTGTTGACGTTTCCGTGCGCAACCGAGCACAGTATGTGCATGACACGGCGCTCGATAATCTGCAGAGGCGTGAAAAGTCTGGCCCTGATTGCGTTGTGCGCGACGAGTTCGGGCTGCTACTACATGCACGCGGCGGCCGGCCAATGGGAGGTGCTGCAGAAGAGCGAGCCGATCGACGAGGTTATCGATCGGGACGACACGTCCGCCGAACTCGCCGAACGGCTGCGGCTGGTGCAGACGGCGCGGCGATTCTCGATTGACGAGCTTGGTCTGCCTGACAACAGGAGTTATCGGAGCTACACGGACATCGAGCGAGATTTCGTCGTCTGGAATGTTTTCGCCGCACCAGAGTTCTCCCTGCAGCCGCGGCAGTGGTGCTTCCCGGTCGCCGGGTGCGTCAACTACCGGGGTTATTTCAAGAAGGAAGCCGCATACCGCGAAGCGGAGCGACTTGCCAAAGATGGCTACGACGTCGCCGTTGGCGGGGTGTCCGCGTACTCGACGCTGGGTAACTTTGATGACCCGTTACTGAGTTCGATGTTGAGATGGGACGATATCCAGCTGGTCGGAACGCTGTTTCACGAGTTGGCACACCAGGTCCTCTACATCAAGGGAGACACCGGCTTCAACGAGGCATTTGCAACGGCGGTCGAGGAGTTCGGGCTCGAGCAATGGCTCAATGCGAACGGTCGGCCCGAGGATATCGACATCTACTGGCGGCGGCGACAGCTGCGAGAGGAACTGATGTCGTTGGTGGCTGTTGCGCGTGACGATCTTCGCGGCTACTACGCGGCGACCGTTGCCGATGACGACAAACGGCAACGAAAAGCCGCACGCCTGGAGCAGCTCCGCGTGGACGCTACAGCGCTATTGCGGCAGTCCGGACGAGCCGACACGGCCTGGATCAACGGCGAGTTGAATAACGCCCGGCTGGCATCAATGACACTCTACGAAGGATGGCTACCGGCGTTTCGCGCGCTGCTTGCGGATTGCGAACAGGATATTCAATGCTTTTATTCAAGGGCTGCAGAACTATCCGAACTGGACAAGGCCGAACGCGATGCCCGTCTCGAGGCATTAGGGTGACGCCATTGCCCGACCAATATCGCGGCGACGATGCGCCAGCTGTGGGCCCTCGTCGACTGCCCGGACGACAAGCAGCTCATCGGAAAGTCGGCGAATCTCGCCCGTCATGCGCCAATGAAAAATCGCCTGTGCCGAAAGCACGCGTTTCACATACTTGCGCGTTTCATTGAACGGAATATTCTCTATCCAGATCCGCGCGTCGATGCTGCCCGAATCGGGCAGCCAGCGATCCACTCTATGGGGTCCGGCGTTGTACGCGGCCGTTGCCAGCACGGCATTGCCGCCGTAACGCTCGGCCATCTGTCCAAGGTAGCTGGTCCCGAGCCTGATGTTGCTTTCCGGGTCGGTGAGCGTCTGAACCCCGGAATAGCGCAGCCGAATTTCCTGCGCGACTTGCCGACCCGTTGCCGGCATGAGCTGCATGAGGCCCACAGCGCCCGCGTGCGAACGCACGTCGGGCATGAAAAGGCTCTCGCTTCGCGCGATACCGTAGGCCCAGGTGGGTGAGATGTTCGCCGCTGAGGAGGATCTTTCAAATAAGGGCTGATGAGGCAGCGGGTAGCGCAGCGACAGGTCGTCATATTCGCCGAGGCTTGCCGCGGCCGAAATCGCACGAGAATGCCAGCCCCAGCGGTCCGCCAGAATCGCGGCCTGCTTCTTCTCGTCAGCCTCAAATGTTCGCACAGCAGCGTCCCACTCGGATCGACCAAAACTGTCCTGGCCGACCATGAATAGCTCACGCGCGCGGATGATTTCGGTCCGGGACTCTATCGCCGCTATTGCAGCTTCATCCGCCGTGAGCCGGGAGTCATCCCAAGCGTAGTCTTCGTCGAGTTCATCAGCCGCAAGAAATCCGTAGTAACTGCGTTCCCCGGCAAGCGCCTCGAAAATGGCCCGCGCCGCTAACAGCTGGCCCGACCGATCAAGCGCAACAGCTCGCCAGTACCGCCATCCCTCAGAGCTACGTTCGGCAGCCGGCATCGCCGCGATGTCGAACAGCAGGTTGTCCCATTCGGCCGCGCGAAGGCTGGCTCGTGCCCGCCAATGCCGAACGTCACTGTTTACCGCAGCAACCGGAAGACCCTGCAGGCGATCGTAGGCACCGGGCAAGTTATCGCGCGCGGTCCACAAGGCAATATGACGAGCGGTACGAAGACGCTGCTCTTCCGTGAAACGGTTTCGCTTGTCGACCGCTGCCCACAGAGAATGTGCCAGGTCCGGATCCCGATACGTCAGTCGTTCCACCGCATAAACGAGCTGATCGCGGACCGTCTGCTTGTCTGCCCGGACTGAGTGCTGCTTAAGAAACGTTTCTGGATGTGCCTGAGCCTGCGTCCACAGAGCGGCTTCTTTAACATGTGGTTCGTCTATTTTTTTCGCAAGCCATCGGGCAAGCTGAAACTCCCGTGCGTCAACAGCGAGCGCGTATCGTTTGCGATACAGCGCAGGGCCCAGAAAATTTTCTTCGTCAAGGTATTTGAAGACGGGATCGCACTCGGAAACCTGGCTCTTGCCAACGAGCCACAGCTCCGTCGCACGAACGTTGACGCGCTCTGTGCGGCCCGATTCCAGTTCGGCCTGCAGTGACAGGCAGTCGAGCTTGGCAATTTCCCGGCCCTGGTAGAACTGCTCGTAGATTCGCTGGTATTCGGACAGATTGCCGACGCTCGCGAGGTGCAGCGCATAGCGATAGCGCAGCTGCCGGGCTGGCCTGAGGGTACCGTACTTATCAAGGAACGCTTCGATGTCGGCGGCCGATGCCTTTGCAATGGTTGCTCGCAAGTAAGCTGCTCGCATATCGGGCCACAGGACATACTGCCGGAGCCGCTCTTTGTCTTTATTCGCGAGGGTTTCAATCGCGCTCCAGTCACCGCGCTCGACCGAATCAAATACGCTCCTGAAGAGCTGCCGCTGTTGTTCGATGATCGTAGGCGCCGGTGCCGAAATTGCCGGTGACGAGAATCCCGCCGCGCAGAACAACAGAATTGCGAGACTGCGTTGCCAGTAAGCGAGTCGTTGAGCCATCGTGCGGAGCACCGATTTTAGTTAGATTTTGCCTAAGGTGTTGCTTCGACCTTACTGATAGTTAGGGAATTGCGCAATATTTGCGGGTCGTAAGCGACGCAAGAATCAAGGCCCCTGACCTTGGCTCACGAGCCCTGCACGATAAAGAAATCTTGCTGTGCGACGCCTAGCGTATTTGCAGCATCAATGACCGGTCTCCGCGCTGTACCAGCAGGAACAGGATACGGTTGTTCTGCGCAACGGCTGCCAGATCCTGAAGGTCACCGATCCGGTTTCGATTGACGGCGGTTATGACGTCGCCGGGACGAAGTCCCCGCTGTGCAGCCGGGCTGCCAGGCTCAACTTCCGCGACTTCCACACCGTTTTCACTTGCGGCGGACGCCGCGGCAAATGTTGCACCACTGAGGCCCGGATGAATGTCGGCGCCCGTTAGCTGCTCAGGCTGCGCCTGCCCCAATTGCGCTGTCGTTGAGCGCGCCTTGCTATTGCGAACATACTTGATCGCGACATTGTCACCTGACCGCAACAGGCCGATCGTGTTGCGCAGTTGCGAGGCGTCATCGACCGCTTCTTCGTTGACTTCGATAATGATGTCGCCCACCTCGAGGCCGGCCTCTTCGGCCGCCGAGTTGGGTACGATGTTGGTGATCAGCGCCCCGCGTTCTACGTCGGCATCCAGCGCCTTGGCCATTTCAGCGTCTATGGTCTGGATTCCAACGCCGAGCAGTCCGCGACGGATCTCACCGAAATCCAGAATCTGGCTCATGATTGAGCTGGCAATTTCCGTGGGCACAGCGAATCCGATCCCGACATTGCCGCCCGAGCGGCTGATGATCGCGGAATTGATGCCGATCAGCTCGCCGTTCATATTGACGAGCGCGCCGCCGGAGTTGCCAGGGTTGATTGACGCATCGGTTTGAATGAAATCCTCGTAACCGTCGCGGCTGATCCCGGTTCGACCCAGCGCGCTGATAATGCCGGAGGTAACGGTGTGGCCGAGGCCGAAAGGATTGCCGATCGCAATGACGAAGTCTCCCACGCGAGCTGTTTCCGAGTTGCCTATCGGCATTTCTGTCAAGCCTTCGGCGTCAACCTTTATCACGGCGATGTCGGTAGCCGGATCGGATCCCACGATCTCTGCGTCGAGTAGCTTGCCGTCGATGAGCGAGATTTGAATCTCGTCGGCGTCACCCACCACGTGATGATTGGTGAGAATATAGCCGCGCTCCGCATCGACGATGACGCCGGAGCCGGCGCTGGCAACTTCCCTCGGGCCGCTCGGCACGTCCGGAAGACCAAAGAACCGACGAAACGCGTCATCACCAAACGGATGGCCGCGGCTCACCGTCTGACTGACGCGGATATTCACGACGGCCGGAGACGCCGCTTCCACCAGCGGGGCAAGGCTAACGACGGGTCGTCCGCCCACACTGTCCGGTATAGCGGCGCTCGCGCTCGCCAATACCGCGAGTAACAGGACGGACCAAATCGTTCGTGTTGTCGTCATCATAAGTAGCCTCAATGGATGCTGACGTGGGCAACAAAGTTAGGACACCGCAGCTGAATCGGCGGTGAATGCAGCCTTTGCCAACAATTATACGCCCTAAGCAGTCGACACCGGCCGGGCATTGTTAGTTCCGGGTGATCTGGCAGACAGCGCTCGGCGTTGCCAACCTATCTCTAAAGGATGCCCGGGCACAACGTAACGTCGCGCCCGGGCATTTCTTGGGGGTGGTGCTTATCAGGCTGCTTCGACAGTGATACGTCGTGCCTGAACTTCCGGCATTTTCGGAATAGAAACTTCGAGGATTCCGTTGCTGCATTTCGCCGTAATGCCTTCGGCATCGGTGGTTTCCGGCAGCGTAAAATGACGGAAGAACCGACCGGACGCACGTTCGATGCGCTGAGCCGCGGCTTCTTCCTTTTTGGCTTCCACGCGACGTTCACCCGACAGCGTTAGAACACCGTTTTCCATCGAAACGTTGATATCGTCAACGTTTACGCCGGGCACGTCGGCGCGCAACAGAAACCGGTTCTCTTCCTCGAAAATGTCCACGGCCGGGACCCAGTCAGCGACGGACTCATGGTCGCCGGCGGCGACGCGCCGAGGATCGACGAGCCGATCAAGGTCGCGACGCAGCAAATCAACGAATGTCCAGGGTTCAAAGCGAGCTATGTTCATCGTCTTTCTCCAAATATCTTGCGTGTTTCCTAGGGGTCGGAACCCCTTTAGCGGGGTGATAAAGTACTCCTTGCCCGCTTAGGTATAGGCATCGAAATGCTTTTCAAGCCCCCGTTTCGAGGGAGAAAATGACCAGAAAAGTGGCCCGTTGCGGGGCTTTTCAGCAACGATCAGGAGCCACTACATCTAGTGCAGGAGAATATTCACAAAAGTGCAATGTTTTTTCGCTTATTTTTAAAGCAGTTACTGTCAATGTTATTGTAATATATTGTTTTAAATAGAAAAAAGTCCTTATAGAAATTTGGGTTAAACCCTTGACAGTGGGCCGCTACGGGCATAATCTACCTACTACTCGGACACAACATCTTGTGTCTAATCAACGAGAGAAAAGAGGCCGGTAACGGTTCTCGCCGCGCGTTTTCTGGGCGCCGGTGAGCGGGGGGCTTTTCGCTGTTGTTAGGCTGGTTAACATAAAGCATTGGGGTCTCCTTTAAGGGAGTTCAAGGGAGTAAAAGGACACATGAAGTCTGCCGTAGATCTGAATACACAGACGGTTACCGACATCGAATTTCAACCCGCTTCGCTGGACATCTGGGACGCAAAGTACCGACTTTCGGCCAAAGACGGCACGAAGATCGATATGACGATTGATGACACGTACCAGCGCGTGGCGCGGGCGCTCGCGAATGTCGAGACAGAGTCGAAACGCGAACATTATTTCAAGGAATTTGTGTGGGCTTTGCGGAGCGGCGCAGTGCCGGCAGGGCGCATCGTCTCGAATGCGGGCGCGCTCGAGCACAAACCGGCGACGTCAACGATCAACTGCACGGTTTCGGGTACCGTCGGCGACTCGATGGACAACATTCTGAACAAGGTTCACGAAGCCGGTCTGACGCTGAAAGCAGGCTGCGGTATCGGGTACGAGTTCTCGACGCTGCGACCCAAAGGCGCCTATGTGACGGGCGCCGGAGCCTATACGTCGGGCCCGCTGTCGTTCATGGATATCTACGACAAGATGTGTTTCACCGTGTCATCGGCGGGGGGGCGACGGGGCGCGCAAATGGGCACCTTCGACGTGGGCCATCCGGACGTCATGGAATTTATACGGGCCAAGCGAGAAGACGGTCGTTTGCGGCAGTTCAATTTGTCGCTGCTGATTACCGACGAGTTCATGCAGGCTGTCATTAATGAAGACGATTGGAAACTCGCGTTTCCCGTGACGCCGAAGGAGGTCGAAGATGACGGCCTGGACATCACGGACGCGAGCCAGTTTGTATGGCGCGACTGGCCGGAAGCCGGCAACTACGTGACGAATGCCGAGGGGCTGGTTGCGAGCAAGATCTACAAGACGATGCCGGCGCGCCGCGTCTGGGAACTGATCATGGCGTCGACCTATGATTTCGCGGAGCCGGGCTTCGTGTTGATCGACAAGGTCAACGAAATGAACAACAACTGGTTCTGCGAAAACATCAGGGCCACCAACCCTTGCGGCGAGCAGCCGCTGCCTCCCTACGGTTCGTGTCTGCTGGGATCGGTGAATCTGACCCGCTTTGTCGTCAAGCCGTTCACAAACGAAGCGCAGTTTGACTGGGAGAATTTCCGCAAAGTCGTGAAGGTTTTCACACGCATGCTGGACAACGTCGTTGAGATTAACGGCCTGCCGTTGCCTCAGCAGCGCAACGAAATCCAGCGGAAACGCCGCCACGGCATGGGTTTCCTGGGGCTCGGGTCAACGATCACGATGATGCGGATGAAGTATGGGGACCCGGAGGCGGTTGCATTCACTGAAGAGGTCGCCCGACAGCTGGCGTTGGCAGGCTGGGAAGAGGGCCTCGAACTGGCGAAAGAAAAGGGCCCGGCGCCGATCATGACCGAAACCTTCAAGGTTACCGACGAGATGTTGCGCCGCCGTCCCGAGATGCGCGCTGACGGCTATCAGACCGGCGACAGGGTACCCGGCCGAATTCTGCACGCTCGTTATAGCCGCTACATGCAGCGAATAGCAGCGGAAGCACCCGACCTTATCGAGCAGCTGGCGGAAACAGGCTCCCGTTTTACGCATCACAGCTCGATTGCGCCGACCGGCACCATCTCGCTGTCGCTCGCTAATAACGCGAGCAATGGAATCGAACCGAGCTTCGCACATCACTACTTCCGCAATGTCATTCGCCAGGGCAAAAAGACCAAGGAAAAAGTCGACGTCTTTTCGTTTGAGCTGCTGGCGTATCGGGGCCTCGTCGATCCCGATGCCATGCCGGCCGGAGCCGGCGACGACACGGCGATCAGTGCGCTGCCCGATTACTTCATCACTGCGGACGAGGTGTCGCCAAAGCAGCATGTGGATATCCAGGCCGCTGCGCAGAAGTGGATCGATTCATCGATCTCGAAGACGGCCAACGTTCCGACGGATTATGCGTACTCTGATTTCAAAGATATTTACCTGTATGCGTATGAGCAAGGCCTGAAGGGGTGCACGACCTTCCGCTTTAACCCCGAAGCGTTCCAGGGCGTGCTGGTTAAAGAGAAAGACTTGAAGAACACGAAATACACTTTCACATTGGAAGATGGTTCGACTGTCGACCTGAAAGGTGACGACGAGATTGAGTATGACGGTGAGGTTCATACTGCCGCGAATCTTTTCGACGCCCTGAAAGAAGGCTACTACGGAAAATTCTAGATGATCAAAATAGACAAAAAGATAGTGGGTTATTCGGTCAACAAGCCTGCCGAGGAACAGCAGGCGGCCAAGCCTGAATTCAAACGCGAGGGCGGTGGCGGCAATCGCGCCGAGGTCATTCGCATGCACGAGAGGCTGGAGCGCCCCGAAGTGCTTATCGGCTCCACCTACAAGGTCAAGACGCCGGTGTCCGACCATGCCATGTACGTCACGATTAATGACATCGTGCTCAACGAAGGCACCGAGCATGAGAAACGCCGTCCGTTCGAGATATTTATCAACTCCAAGAATCTCGATCACTACCAGTGGATAGTCGCCCTGACACGCATTATCTCTGCGGTCTTCCGCAAGGGCGGCGATGTGACTTTCCTGGTCGAGGAACTTAAGGCCGTATTCGACCCGCGTGGCGGCTACTGGCAAACCGGCGGTCGTTTCATGCCATCGATTATCGCCGAGCTCGGCCATATCGTAGAAAAGCATCTCATCATGATCGGCTTGATGACGGAGCCGGAGCTCGACGAGGGGCAGAAGAAGCTCATCGCGGAAAAGCGCGCCGAGTTCGAGGATTCGAGACGGCAGCAGGATGCATTTTCCGCCAACGACTATCCCGAAGGTGCCCAGCTGTGCGCCAAATGCAACACGGTCGCCGTTATCATGATGGATGGGTGTATGACGTGTCTTGCGTGCGGCGACTCCAAGTGCGGCTGACCTGAGAGCGCCTCAGCTGGCGCGCTTCTTCGTCAAATAAAACGCGAAATCTGCTCACGTACCAGTCTGTACGCTGCGCGATTTCGCGTTCTATTTTCCTCGGATCGCATCCACCTGAGGCGCTCTCAGGACTTTCGGCGTGTTGCCATGTTAGATTTCGAGTCGTGACTATTCGTATACCCGACTTTTCCCGGACCCGCGTCATCGTCGTCGGCGACGTGATGCTCGATCGATACCTGTTTGGATCCACCGGCCGAATATCGCCCGAAGCGCCGGTACCGGTCGTGCACGTCAATCAAACTGAGAATCGTCCTGGCGGTGCAGCAAACGTCGCCGTCAACCTGGCCAGCCTGGGCGTTGCGACGCGTCTGCTGGGCACCGTGGGCCGGGATGCCGCCGCCGATACCTTGCAGGCGGTTTTGCATCAGTGCGATGTTGCCTGCGATTTCTCTCGCGCGGAAGACCGGCCGACCATCACCAAGACGCGCGTACAAAGTCGAGGGCAGCAGCTGATCCGGCTCGATGAGGAAAATGCTGCCGTGATGCATGGCGAGGAAATCGTGGCCGCGCTAAGTCAGTCTCTGAACGGCGCCGGCGCCGTTGTCTTGTCGGACTACGGCAAGGGCACGCTGTCTAAAGTCGGTGACCTCATCAGTCAGTGTCGCGAAGCTGCAATTCCGGTCCTCGTCGATCCCAAGGGCAAAGACTTCGGCAAATACCGTGGCGCATCGATAATCACTCCGAACCAGGCCGAATTCGAAGCTGTAGCCGGCAGCTGTGAGACCGACGATGAACTCGTGAGTCGCGGCCGGCAAATGATCGGCGAACTCGATATTGCGGCGTTGCTGATCACGCGCAGCGAAAAAGGCATGTTGCTGCTCGAATCCGGCGCCGAACCGCTGTTTCTCTCGACACAGGCTCGTGAGGTCTACGACGTAACGGGCGCCGGTGACACCGTCATAGCCACGTTGGCCGGCGCGCTTGCCAGCGGCGAGGATCTGGAATCTGCAGCGGCTCTCGCAAATGTGGCCGCCGGACTGGTCGTTCGCAAGATCGGTGTTGCCAGTGTCACACCGGGCGAGATCCGAGTCGCGTTGCACCAACGTGGTCAAGGTGGGCGCGGGTTGCTGGATGCGGATGAACTTCAGGCAATGGTCGTCGAGTCTCGCGGTAGAAATGAACGCATCATTATGACGAACGGCTGTTTCGATGTGTTGCACGCCGGGCACGTTTCCTATCTGGAGGAGGCCAAGAGCCTCGGCGATCGCCTGATCGTTGCGGTAAATGATGATGATTCGGTGCGACGGCTCAAGGGTGAGTCGCGGCCCATCAACGCGTTGGAAGATCGATTGCTGGTGCTTGCCGGCCTGGCGGCGGTGGACTGGGTCGTCTCCTTTTCGGAGGATACGCCAGCTCGCCTGATCGAGAAGATATTGCCGGATGTGCTCGTCAAAGGCGGGGACTATCGGCCGGAAGAAATTGCCGGTGCGAAAGCGGTGCTTAATGATGGTGGCGAAGTTCGCGTACTTCCGTTTCGCGATGGTCACTCCTCCAGCCGCATCATCGACAGACTGCGTGACTAACAGCTGAATTGCTGAAGCTTCTGTGCGCTTAATCTACAATTTTCTTACGTTCTTACTGCTGCTTCCGTTTGCCTGTTATTGGTTGATCCGTGGGCTCGGCAACCGCGCCTATTTCAATCGAATCGGGCAGCGGTTCGGTCTTGGATATCCAAAAATCGAACGTTGTATTTGGATCCACGCCGTTTCCGTCGGCGAAGTACAGGCGTCCGTTCCGTTACTGAAATCTCTCCAGGAACGCTTTCCGCGACGAAAACTGTTAGTGACGACGGTCACGCCGACCGGCGCCGCACACGTAAAAACGGTCTTCGGTGATTCGGTCGAACACTGCTACATACCGTTCGAGTTCCCGCTTGCCGTGAACAGCTTTTTTGATTCGGTTAATCCCGATGCCGCGCTCATTATGGAGACGGAAATCTGGCCGAATCTCTATCGTGCCTGCGGCGTACGCAAGGTGGCGCTGATCCTGGTGAGCGCACGGATTTCGCCACGCTCGATTACGGGTTATCGAAGGCTGCTGCCGCTCATTCGCGAGACGCTGTCCCACGGAATCATTATCGCCGCCCAGAGCAGGGCGGATGCCGATCGATTCCTTTCATTAGGCGCCAGTGCCACGAGAACCTGGGTGACGGGCAACATAAAGTTTGACGTGGAGTTACCGCCCATCGTCAAGGAGCAAGGAGACGCTTTTCGACAACAGATACTGGGCGACCGACCGGTTTGGGTCGCGGCAAGCACGCATGACGGCGAGGAAGACAAGGTTCTCGCAGCGCATCGAAAACTGCTCAAGCGTTTCCCGCGGCTGCTATTGTTGCTGGTGCCCCGTCACCCGGAGCGATTCGCCGAGGTTCGGGATCGCGTGAAGAGAAAGAAATTCCTGGTTGTATCGAGGACTGAGGAACGTGCCTGCCCGCCGGAGGCAACCGTCTTTCTGGGCGACACAATGGGCGAAGTGCCTATGTTCTACGCAGCCAGCGACGTCGCATTTGTTGGTGGCAGTCTTGTGCCGGTCGGCGGTCACAACTTGTTGGAACCTGCGGCCCAGGCGCTGCCGGTCGTTACCGGCCCGCACCTTTACAACGCGCAGGACATTGCCGATATGTTCGTCGAAATGAAGGCCTGTCAAGTCGTCAAGAACGCTGACGAACTGTCGACGGCAGTCGCTGATTTGCTCGACAATCCGGAGAATGCTGCGGAGATGGGTCAAAATGCCCTGACTTTGCTTGAGCAAAACAAGGGTGCATTGGCTCGGCTACTGGTCCTGCTGGAGCCTCTGTTGGTGCAAACGCCCTCCTAGCCCGGATATTTACACCGGTTGGCGCCTGAGTCCGCTTAAGGTTCCGCGGTCTCGGCTGCCGCCTCTTCCTCCGCGATCGCTTGCTCCGGCGGCTTGCGTTCCTTCAGCCATTGATCAATACGCTCCAGGTCCTGCACCTCCAGTGTTCCGGCGGCCTGCTTTAACCTGAGCGCATTGAGAACGTAGTCATAGCGGCTCTGATAGTAGTTTGTGATCGCGAGATACAGCGAGAACTGCGAGTTAAGGACGTCGACGATTGTTCGGGTGCCCACCTCGAATCCGGCTTCGGTCGCCTCCAGTGCCGTCCTGCTGGATGCTACCGCCTGCTTCAGTGCTTTCACACGACTTCTTTCGGAGATAACGCCGAGATACGCGTCACGTGCCTGGCGTTCCGTTTCCCGCGTTACGCGCTGCAGCTGTTCGCGGCTCGCACGGTGAAGATAGACCGCTTCACGAACCCGTGACGATGTGCCACCACCGGCAAACAATGGCAAGTTAAACTGGATGCTGACGCTGTCCTGATCACCGTCGCTATCGGCAGGGATGAACGGAGAATTGTTGAAACTGCGATCCGCGTCTGTATCCGATTCGCCGGTATTGGCCACCAAGTCAATCGTCGGATAATGGCCATTGCGACGAAACGAGATCTCGTCTCGCGCCAGCTGCTCGTCGATACGACTGGCAATCAGGTTCAGATTCTGACTCATCGACAGATTGACCCAGCTTGCTTCGTCGTTGGGTTCCGGCGTAATCAGCGGAAAATCTTCGCCCGGCGCGGACAGCGCAGGAACGTATTCGCCGGTAATCTCGCGCAAGAACTCGCGTGCTGTTGCGAGCGATCGTTTCGCGGCAATCTCATCGGCGATCGACTGGTCGTAAGCAGCCTGGGATTCCTGAACGTCAGTAATAGCAATAAGGCCCACTTCGAATCGTTGTTTCGCCTGCTCGAGCTGACGCGCGATGGCCGTTCTATCCGCATGGATCGAAGTTAATCGATCCTCTGCAGCCAGAACGTCGAAATAGCGCTGAGCGACACGAACGATCAGGTCCTGCTGAGCGGCCTCACGCACGGCCTCCGCTTTTGCGACCAACTTGTCGGCGCGACGCAAGCCGACAATCTGGTCCCAACGAAACAGCGTCTGCCTGAGGGTGAACTGCCACCGCCGTACCTCGGACTCGGATGCAGACGTCAGTGAACCGATCGCGCCATCGGAATCGATTTCCACGCTGGTACCGTCAAACTCCGACTTCGTCCAGTCGCCGCCAAAGGACACCTGCGGAAGGAGCAAGCCACGCGCCTGCGGCTTGGCCTCGAGAGAAGCGAGGCGGCGCGCTTCGGCCTCATGAATCTGAGGGTCGCTTTGCAATGCCTGTTGGTAGATCTCGAGCAGAGAGGCCGCGTGTACAGTTCCCGGCAACACGAATGCGCCGAAAACTATCAATAAAGCGTTGATCCTTCTCATTTTTTTCATCTTTTTTCGTTCCGGATTGGGGCAGCTGGCTGCAGCTAAGTGTTATAGTCTACTACATCACTATATCGGTTGGAATGTCCTGCTTTCGGATCTTAGATGCAGGAAGCACAGAACTGGTATCTCTTTTTGCATTCTTCTTGCCACTAGAACAGGAACTGCGGCGGTAATGCGCCGTTTATCAACGGTTCGAGCGTCGTCTCGAACAACGATATTGTTTCCCAGTCTTTCTGACCCGTGCGCAGAACCAGCCTGGCCTTCATGACAGGTGCGTTGCCGACAACCACGAAGAGTCTGCCGTCGGGCTTCAAGGCTTCGACAAAGCGTGGATCGAATGCCTGTAATGACCCGGTTATCGCAATGGCGTCGAACCGGCCTTCGGGCAATGCCTGCATCGCATTCATCTGCAGTAATTCCACATTGTCAATGTCGCAGTCGTCGAGCGCAGCAGCCGCTCGTGGCAAGAAATCTTCGTGAATTTCGATGCTCGTAACGTTGGCGCCAAGTCGTGCGAGGCAGGCTGTCAGAAAGCCGCTCCCGGTCCCGATTTCCAGCACGTGTTCGTCGCTTTGAATCCCCAGCGCCTGCAAAACGCGGCCTTCGATCGTCGGCGTCATCATGTGTTGCCCGTGGCCGATCGCAATCTCTATGTCCGCGAATGCGAGGGCGGCGTACTCGGGCGGCACGAACTTCTCGCGCGGTATTTCTTGCAAGACTGACAGAACGTCCTCATCGTAGACGTTCCAGCCGCGCACCTGCTGATGAACCATCTGCCGCCGTGCATAATCGATGTTCATGGCTGCCTTTCTCGTAATGTTATGATTATAAATGAAAAAATCGTTAATCGGCGCCTGCGACTGCTCTTGCTCCGCCAGCAAGTGCGGCTGCGCGTCCGTAATTATGGTGAATCGTGGCAGCGACGTCACGCGGCTGGGATATGCTTACAGATGCTTGGTTTATTTGAGCTTTTTTGTGTGCCACATCTTCGGAAACGAGGATACCTATCGAGCCCTAATAATAACAATAAATGATCGCCACTAAATTCGCCGTTTCGTAATCCGGGCGCACGATGACACCAACCTACATTATCATTGCACTTGCGGCACTTACCTTACTCGGTATAGCCACGACCGTGAGTGTGTGGATCTCGCGGCGGCGATTGTCAGAGCGCGTTGCTCGACTCAACGAGGAAATGCTCGAGGCATCCCGTGACGCATCGGTTGGTCGACGCATGACCATTCCCGATGATCCGGATACTGGCCAACTCGCACACACGGTCAATCGTCTGTTTGACGCGCTCGGTGAACGCGATGCGAAGATCGAGGGGCGGGACCGCCTGTTCAGGGATTTCGCGCGCACACTTCCCGAGATCGTCCTGATCCATGCGGACAAGATCCTGTTCGCGAATGAATCTGCGGCGAGTCTCGTTGGTCTCGATGCACCTCAGCTCGTCGGCCGTGATATTGCCGATCTCGTCAAACCCGCCTACCGGGCACTGTTTCGGAAGACCATCGCGAAGCGTCTGGCAGGAGAAGATGCGCCGAAACGGATCGAGATGCAGGTGATCAATGGCAACCAGACCGGGTTATGGGTAGAAGCGCAAAGCTCGAATATCGAATTCGGCGGCAATCCCGCGATCCTGACGGTCGCGCGCGATATCAGCCATCGCAAGAGCCTCGAGGTTTCACTGTCGCGCAGCAAGCGACAGGCCCAGTACACGCTCGAGTCCATATCGGAGGGCATAATCACCACCGATAACGACGGGCGTATCGACTATATGAATCTCGCGGCCGAAGCGCTCACCGGTACGAACCGCGATGATGCGGCCGGGCATCGGGTGGGTGAACTGTTCTCGTTGGTCGATGACGCCGATCGGCGCCCTCTCGGCGACCCGGTCGAGCGCTGCCTGGCCATGCGCAGGCGTGTCAACATGGGGCGGCGCGCGGTCATGGTCAGTGCCGACGGCGAGCAGGAGCATTCGGTTGAAATAACGGCATCGCCGGTGAGGGGTCCGAGCAACAGTATTTCCGGTACCGTGGTCGTCTTTCACGACGTCAGTGAGCTCCGCGGTCTGACACGAAAGATGTCATACCAGGCGACACACGATCCGCTGACGGGATTGATCAATCGTCGCGAATTCGAGCGTCGGCTCGACGAAGCAATGGATACCGCACACGCCGATGAAGCGGTGCATATCGTCTTCTATATGGACCTCGACCGGTTCAAGGCGGTCAATGACAGCTGCGGTCATCTGGCGGGCGACAATATGCTCCGAGAGGTAGCAACGCTCATCAAGGATCAGGTGCGTGACTCGGACTTCGTGGGTCGCCTCGGCGGTGACGAATTCGGCGCGCTGTTGATTGGGTGTCCGATCGAAAATGCGCGCCAGATTGCGAACGATATCTGTAACGCGGTCGCAGACTACCGGTTTGTCTGGAAGGACAAGATCTTCAACATCGGCATATCAGTCGGACTGATTGAAGTCAGCCACGCCAGCGGAACGCTGCAGGATGTGATGAGCGCGGCCGATTCCGCTTGCTACATGGCGAAGCAGCAGGGCAGGGGCCGGGTTCACATTTACTCGGCACGCGATGAAGCGGTTGCGCGCGAACGAGGCGATATCCAGTGGCTGCGACAGCTGCAAACGGCACTGCACGAAGACAGTTTCGAACTTGCCGTCCAGCCGATCATTGCCATGAGCGGCAAAGCAGATTCAGGCCCATCGGTGGAGGTGCTGATAAGGCTCGACGACGCTCGCGGCCGCGCCGGTGAATCGGCCGAGTTCCTGCGCCCGGCGGAGCGCTACCAGATGATGCCGCAGATCGATCGCTGGGTAGTGAACGCGGCGCTCGCGGCGATATCCAGCGGTGAGATCAAGCTGCCGGCGCAACGCAGCTGCGCGATCAACCTGTCCGGCCAGACGCTCGGGGACGAGGCGTTCCTAGCTTTCGTTGTTGACGCGCTCGACCATTCCGGTGTGTCGCCATCCTCCATTTGTTTCGAGGTGACCGAGGGTGCGATTCTCGCAAACGTTCAGCATGCTCAACGGTTCATCGAGGTGCTACACGGGATCGGGTGCGAGTTCTCGCTGGATGATTTTGGCAGCGGACTGGGCTCTTTCTCGAGCTTAAAGCACCTGCCGATCGACTATTTGAAGATCGATGGTACCTACACACGAAACCTGAGGTCCGACCTTGTGAATCAGGAGATGGTCGCAGCGATGATCAAACTCGCACGTACGATGCAGTTCCGCATTGTTGCCGAGCAAGTTGAGCACCAGGAAGACTTCGACTGGCTGCGCGAAGTTGGTATCGATTTCGTACAAGGCCACTTCGTT
>CAMYMR010000018.1 GCA_947259285.1 uncultured Woeseiaceae bacterium
TCCGGAATGATCGACGAGTCCCAAAGTTCGTTGACAAATCGGGCGGCTACGCTGTTATCCATGGTTTTTTCAGTCCGTCGTGAGTGATCGGATAAGGGTTTGGGTCATTCGCTCTGTCGTGATGAAGGCCCAATTATAGGAATCGTACTTTGCTAACGGGTTAGCCTCGAGCACTTCGTCCTCGCTCTTGCCCTGCTCGAGCATCGCTTTAACCTGTGCTCTGGCGTCAACCAACATGTCGATGTCGGCTTTCATGCCGGCCTTGTCCGTCAATGGTCCGTGACCCGGAATTATTTTGGTGGCATCGTCCGCCATCGACCAGATTTTTTTTTGGGCGGCGATGTAGCCGTCGACCGTTCCACCGCTGTCCAGGTCAATGAACGGAAAGATACCGTGAAACAAAACGTCGCCGGTGTGAATGACGTTGGCCTGCGGAAAGTAGACCGCGGCGTCACCGTCGGTATGCGCCTTTGGCAGATGATTGACGCGCGCCTCGATATTGCCGAGGTGGAAAGTCACGCCGTCACCAAAAGTAATTACCGGCAATCCGTCTGCGCCGCCGGCGCCCGATGAGTCTTCAAGCAGGCGTTTACGGATGTTGTCGTGCGCCAGAACGACCGTGCCCTTGTCCGCGAAGTAGGCGTTGCCACCGACATGGTCGCCGTGAACGTGTGTATTGATCATGAAGTCGATCGGGCCACCCGCCGTCTCGGTAACGTGCGCCAGCAGGGTCTCCGCAAGCGGCGGCATGCTGTCGTCAATCATCACGACATGATCGTCGCCAACGAGCACGGCCATGTTACCGCCGCCGAATCCGCCTTTGGCCTCGACCATGAAGATGCCGGGTTCGAGCTCGCTGGAACTGAACGTGATTTCGGCGTCCTGTGCAAATGCCAGCGACGTCAGGAATAAAGGCAGAACGGCGAGCTTCTTCATTGCTGTCTCCACGTGAACGGGACAGCGATTGTACCCTAACGGCCGTTACTGTCGCCCCGGGAAGGAAAACTGCGCCTTTTCTCGCACGCCGCCGGAGGGCCAGCGCTGCGTGATCGTCTTGCGACGCGTATAAAAACGCACGCTATCGGGTCCGTAGGCATACAGGTCGCCGAACAATGAGCGCTTCCACCCGCCGAAGCTATGGTAGGCCACCGGTACCGGCAATGGCACGTTGATTCCGACCATGCCGACCTTTATGTTGTCCGCAAAATAACGCGCAGCCTCGCCGTCACGTGTGAAGATGCAGGTGCCGTTGCCGTACTCATGCTCGTCGATCAGCCGCATTGCCTGCTCCTCCGATTCAGCACGCATCAGGCAGAGCACGGGGCCGAATATTTCTTCCTGATAGATGCGCATATCCTCGGAGACTCGGTCGAACAGGCACGGGCCCAGGAAGAATCCGTTCTCGTAACCGGAGACGACCAGGTCGCGCCCATCGGCGACGAGATCCGCGCCTTCCTCGATGCCAAGGTCGACGTAGCCGCGTACCTTTTCGAAGTGCGCTTTCGTCACGAGGGGACCCATATTATTGGCATTGTCGGTTCCGGCGCCGACCTTAAGGCTCGCGATTTCGTCTTTGAGTTTGTCGACAACGGCGTCCGCCGTCTCGTCGCCGACGCAGACCGCTACCGAGATCGCCATGCATCGCTCGCCGCAGGACCCGAACGCGGCGCCCATCAGCGCACTGACGGCGTTGTCGAGGTCGGCATCCGGCATGATGATCGCGTGATTCTTGGCGCCGCCAAGGGCCTGCACGCGCTTACCGTTCTTCGTCCCGGTGCTGTAGATATATTCGGCAACCGGCGTAGAACCCACGAAGCTAACGGCCTGAACACGATCGTCATTGAGGAGGGTATCGACCGCCTCCTTGTCACCATTGACGAGATTGAATACGCCGTCCGGCAGACCGGCCTTCTTCAGAAGGCGCGCGACGATCATCGGTGCCGTCGGGTCTTTCTCGGAGGGCTTGAGGACGAAGGTATTGCCACAGGCAATCGCCATTGGGTACATCCACATCGGCACCATCGCGGGAAAGTTGAACGGCGTGATTCCGGCGACAACGCCCAGCGGCTGATGGTCGGACCAGCTGTCGATTCCGGGCCCGACGTTTCGCGAATACTCGCCCTTCAAAAGCTCGGGTATGCCGCAAGCGTAGTCGACGACTTCGACGCCGCGCCCGAATTCGCCCATCGCGTCATCGAGAACCTTGCCATGCTCGTCGGTGATGGCTGCCGCGATCTCATCAGCATGCTCCTCGAGCAGCTGCTTGAAGCGGAACATGATGCGCGCACGTTTGGCCGGCGGCGTGTCGCGCCACGCCGGATAAGCCGCCTGTGCTGCCGCGATCGCCTGCTCGACCGTCTGTTTTGACGCCATCGCGACGTGTCGTGAGACCTGGCCGGTTGCGGGGTTCGTGACCGGTTCGGGACGATTCGCGTCGCCGACCTCCTCGCCGTTAATGAAGTGTCCCAGGACGTTCGCAGCGTCGATCTTGCTTGCAGCTCTGGCGTTCATAATGTCTCCCGATAATCCTCGTGCTTACTCGATAGTGTCGAGTACGCGACGCAGGGCTTCAAACGATTTTTGCATTTCATCAGGGTCGGAATTCAGGAATGGAGAGAATTGCAGTATATCCATGCCATTTCGAACAACGATATGCTCGTCCCAGAAACACTTCTTGTGCGCTTCGCCGCCCCTGGCGCCAGGGGCGCCTTCGCGAGGTGCCATTTCGATGGCGCCCATGAGGCCGTAATTGCGCACGTCAATAACGTGCCTGTGATCGGCAAACGAGTGCAGCAGGTCCTCGAAGTGCTGCTCGAGCGACGCAGCCTGCTCGAATGTGCCTTCTTCGTCGTAAACGTCCATCGTGGCCAGGCCGGCGGCGGCCGCGACCGGGTGTCCTGAGTACGTATAGCCATGGAACAACTCGATCATATGCTCGGGCCCTTGCATGAATGCATCATAGATCGAGTCCTGAACCAGCACCGCGCCCATCGGCACGACGCCGTTGGTGAGACCTTTGGCCGTGGTAATAATGTCGGGCGTGACGCCAAAGCGTTGCGCACCGAACGGGCGCGCCAGGCGACCGAATGCGGCGATAACCTCGTCGAAGATCAGCAGGATGCCGTGTCTGTCACAGATCTCGCGAAGTCGCTCGAGATAACCCACTGGCGGTGGCAATACCCCCGTTGAGCCTGCTACGGGCTCGACGATAACCGCCGCAATATTGCTGCCGTCGTGCAAACCGCAGAGACGCTCCAGGTCGTCCGCGAGGTGCGTACCCCACGATGGCAGGCCACGAGTAAATGCGTTGTGTTCGAGATCGAGCGTATGCCGGATGTGATCCACGCCGGGGATCAGGTTGGCACTAAAAACCTTGCGATTCGGAACCATGCCGCCGACGGACATGCCACCGAAGTTCACGCCGTGATAGCCGCGTTCCCGGCCGATCAGGCGGGTGCGGTTTCCCTCGCCGCGAGCACGGTGATAGCCGAGCGCAATTTTCAGCGCCGTATCGACAGACTCGGAGCCGGAATTGGTGAAGAAGCACTTGTTCATTCCGGTCGGTGCCATTTCTGCGACGCGCTCTGCCAGCGCCGCGGCTTTGTCGTTGGTCACCTGGAAGGTCATGCAGTAGTCGAGTGTCGCTACCTGATTCTGCACGGCTTCGACGATCTTCGGGTGACAGTGACCGAGACCCGAGGTCCAGAGGCCCGAAAACGTGTCGTACAACTTTGATCCGTCCTCGGCCGTGTAAAAATGCCCCGACGCACCCCGTATCACCCGAGGCTTCTTCTTAAAATCGCGGTTCGCTGTGAACGGCAGCCAGTATGCGTCCAGGTCTTTAAGCGCGGCGCTCATCATCTAATCTCCGAAGGGTTTCACGACAATCAGGCTTGAGTTTACGCCTGCATAGCATTGTTAAACAATGAGTTATGTGAGAAATCATAAGCCATTGATTTTTCATGGTTCTGCCCACAAAATGTTTAGCTTTACTAAACACTCGGGCGGCGGAGCCATGGACCAGCAAATCGGACGACGTCTGCGGGAGGTGCGCAAGCGATTATCACTGTCACAACGCCAGCTGGCGCGGCAGTCGGGGGTCGCCAATGCCACCATTTCGCAGATTGAAGCGAGCAAACTCAATCCCACCGTCAGCATGTTGAAGCGAATTCTCGACGGCATTCCGATCAGCCTGGGCGAATTCTTCAGTGATGAGTTCGAGGCTCGCGAGCGAGTGTTCTATCGCGCGGCGGAACTCACCGAGATTGCCGACGGCGGGGTATCCTTCCGGCAGGTGGGCAAGAATCTCGGCAATCGCGCCATCCAGCTTATCCAGGAGTGCTATCAACCTGGAGCAGGCACGGGCAGACACGCCATTACGCACGAGGGAGAGGAGTGCGGTATCGTCCTGAGCGGGCGGCTCGAAGTCACCGTTGGTGACGAATCGGCCGTATTGACCAAAGGCGACGCTTACTACTTCAAAAGCAGCCAGCCACACCAGTTTCACAACACCGGCAACGAGCCCTGCGAGCTGATTACGGCATGCACGCCGCCGACTTTCTGAAAAATACGGGTTTTCGGGTATGGCAAAGGTCGGTCGATTAGTGGCACAGTTACGGCCCCAATCAGATCCTTAGAAAGCAGACCCGAAATGAGCCTCTTTGGCACAGAATTTTGTGATCACATTTCGATCGCACGATACGCTGATGGTGCCTGGCAGGCACCGTCGTTCGAACCGCTGGCACCGCTGCCGATGCACCCGGCATCCCACGTGTTTCACTATGCCAGTACCTGTTTCGAGGGATTCAAAGCCTATCGCTGGCGGGACGGGCACGGCCGTATTTTCCGCCTTCATGACCACGTCGCGCGCATGCGAAAGAGCGCCACTTCGCTGAGATTACCGGTACCCGAGGCGGACATGCTCGCCGGCATGGTCATCGACCTGGTATCGCATCAGCTCGCAGACATTCCTGAACCGCCGCATTCCCTGTATCTGCGACCAACGCTGATCGGTACGCTCGAAAATATCGGCGCGGCGGCGGCTCCGTCGACCGAGGCAACGCTGTTCGTGCTCGGATCGCCGGTCGGCGAGTATTTTACGGGCGGCGCGGCGACGCTCAAACTGCTGGTGGATGACCAGCGAGAGAGGACGACGGAACAGCTGGGCAGCACCAAGACCGGCGGCAACTACGCGGCGGCGTTGGGACCGACGCTCGATGCCAAGGAAAAGTACGGCGTAGACCAGGTATTGTTCTGCCCCGGAGGCGACGTGCAGGAAACGGGCGCAGCGAATTTTCTCCTGATCAGCGACGACGAGATCATCACGAAGCCGCTGGACACCTCGTTCCTTCATGGCGTAACCCGCGACTCGATTCTCAAGCTCGGCGCCGAAATGGGTTACAAAGTCAATGAACGCAATTTCACGGTTGCGGAGTTGCTCGACGGTGTCTCCCGCTTCGAAGCGGTTTTGTCGGGCACCGCAGCTTGCCTGTCACCGGTCGGTGCGCTGGTTTACAACGGCGAGGAAATCCCCGTGCTGGACGGCAATCCCGGCCCCAATGCGGCCAGGCTCGAGAAGGCGCTGCAGGACATCCAGTATGGGCTGGCAGAAGACACACATGGCTGGCTGACGGAAGTCAGCGCCGACTAATCGCCTAGATCGCTTTCGAAAAGCGGTTGTCGTTCTGCGCCTGATCGATGTAACGATCGAACACCATCGCAATACTTCGTAGCAGCAGCCGGCCTTTTTGTGTTATCGCCACGCCCGAGCCGTCGAGTTCGATCAGACCGTCGTCGGCCAGTGGGCCAAGCCGCTTTATCTCGTCGGCAAAGTAGTCGCGAAAATCGATATCGTGATCGGCGCCGAAGTCATCGAATGAGAGACTGTCGTAGCACATCAGGGCCTGGATCACATCGGCGCGCAGCAGGTCGTCGTCGTCGACCAGGATGCCTTTCTTGATGGGAAACTCGCCGCGCTCGATGATCTCCTCGTACTCCATTGTCGTAATCGCGTTTTGCGCATACAGGTTGCCAATATTGCCGATGCCGCTGACGCCGAGCGACACGAGATCGCACTGGCGATGCGTCGAATAGCCCTGGAAATTGCGTTGCAGTGTTCCGTCGAGGCGCGCACGCACGAGTTCATCACCGGGTAGTGCGAAGTGATCCATGCCGATATAGACGTAGCCTTCGCCACACAGCTTGTCGATCGTGTGATGCAACAACTCCAGCTTGGTCTCCGGTAACGGGATAGCGTCGGCGTTGATCATGCGCTGTCCCTTGAAGCGCTGTGGCAGGTGCGCATAGTTGTAGACGGCCAGCCGGTCGGGCTTCATGCCGATAACGATATCGAGCGTTCGGTTGAAACTTTCCACGGTCTGATGCGGCAGGCCATAGATAAGATCGAAACTGATCGAGCCGAATCCCGAATCAATTGCGCTATTGACGAGGTTCTGCACTTCGTCGGGCGTTTGTACGCGATTCACGGCCTCCATGACTACGGGCTCGAAGTCCTGTATGCCGAGGCTCAGGCGGTTGAAACCGAGCTTCGCAAGGTGTCGAATGCCGTCAGCGTCGACGGTTCTCGGGTCCACCTCGATAGAGAACTCGCGCTCGTCACTTTCGTCGAAATTGAATGCGCTTCGCAAATGGGTGAGCAGTTCGCTGAGCTGGTCATTGTCCAGGTACGTCGGCGTGCCGCCGCCAAAATGCAGCTGTTCGATCTTGCGCGACTTGTCGAACAACTCCGACTGCATCTCGATCTCGCGATACAGCATTTCGAGGTAACGATCGACGCGCGCCTGGTTACGCGTGACGATCTTGTTGCAGCCGCAGTAATAGCAGAGCGAGTGGCAAAACGGGATGTGCACATAGAGCGACAGCGGCACTCCGCTCGCGTTGCTTGCGACGGCTTGCTCTTGGTATACGGACGCGGTGACGCTGTCATTGAACTGCAGCGCTGTCGGATACGAGGTATACCGCGGTCCTCTTCCGCCGTAGCGAACGATCAGGTCGGTATCGAAGCAGACGCCGGTAAGGCTGTCCGCGCGCTTATTGTCGTTGCTCATGGCTTCAGATCGTCCCCAATTTGAAGGTCCTCGCCCATGGGTATTTGCCGAAATCCGGCTGCGGCAAGACGCCGTAGCGAATCGTCAGGCGCGCCGCAGGGCGTGTAGCAAGTAAAGCATAACGGTAAACAGCAGCATGGCGACACCCTGATGCGCTGCGCCCAGCACGACCGGGACCGCCAACAGCAGGGTCGAGATGCCGAGCACGACCTGCAAAGCCGAGGTATGCAGCAGGGCATTGACCGCGGGCCGCGCACGTTCTGGAAAGTCCGCCTTACGCGCGGTGAACCAGTAGGTAACGATCGCAATAAACGTCCCGATCGCGAGCCAGCGGTGATTAAATTGCACGGTTGCCGTGTTGTCGAAGAAGTTTCGCCAGAAAGGGTCCAGACTCAGGAGGCCCGCGGGCAGCCAGTCATCACCCATTTTCGGGAAGGTATTGTATATCTTGCCGGCCTTGAGGCCTGCGACAAAGCCGCCAGAAATAATCGTTACGCACGTCAGTACGGCCAGGCCGAGTGTCCTCGGATACCAGGGATGCGCTGCGGCGCCAGGCCGAGCCGGAAACAATAACGACATTGCCACCCACAGCATGTACGCGTAGATCAGGAAGGCGGCCACCAGGTGTGCGGTCAGCCGGTACTGGCTGACGTGTGGCACGTCGACCAGTCCGCTCTTGACCATGTACCAGCCGAGCAGTCCCTGCAGTCCGCCAAGCACGAACATCAGCAGGTACTTCGGCCACTCCCGCTTTCGAATGTATCCTCTGATAACGAAGAACAGGAACGGAACAATGAATACGATACCGATCGCTCGCCCGAGCAGTCGATGCAGGTACTCGAGCCAGAAAATACTCTTGAACTCGTCGACGTCCATGTGTGCATTGACGTGTCGGAACTCGGGGGACTCCTGATACATTGCGAAAACGCGTTGCCATTCGGCATCATTCAGCGGCGGCAGGATGCCCATCAAAGGTCGCCAGTCGACCATCGACAGTCCCGAGCCGGTCAGGCGCGTGAAGCCGCCCAGCACGACCATTACGAATACCAGCCCGCAGCAGATCAGCAGCCAGATTGCTACCGCGCGGTTTCTAGCAGGTCTTTCCATGTCGCTGTCCATCGTGACTTAGGAGTCAGTTCGTTGCTTCGAGTTCCGCGCGATTCTAGCAGGCTTGTTGGCACGACGGGTCGCCACCAGGAGTCGGTGGGATCCATGATAGTCTGCTGCAATGAGCATCAAGAACTGCAATAACATCATGGATTTTCGTCGCGTCGCGCGACGCCGGTTGCCGGCCCCCGTGTTTCACTACATCGATGGTGGCGCCGACGACGAATGGTCGCTCGGCCGAAACACCGAGGCGTTTGACGACTACGAGCTGCTGCCCTCGCAGCTGTCGGACGTGAGCGCTATGCAACTGAAGTCAAAGCTGTTGGGGCAGGCCGTCGACTGGCCGGTAATGATCGCACCGACCGGTGCCTCGAAGCTGTTTCATCGCGATGGGGAGTCCGCGGTGGTCCGTGCCGCGGACAAGTTCAACATGATCTATAGCCTGTCGACGGTCAGCACCGAGACGATCGAGGCGGTGGCGGACGTCGGTCAGTGCCCAAAGGTGTTTCAGATCTACGTTTTGAAAGACCGGGGCCTTACCCGGGAATTTGTCGCTCGATGCAGGGACGCGCACTATGCGGCGCTCTGCCTGACCGTCGACACGCCCGTTGCGGGGAATCGCGAGCGCGACATCGTCTATGGCGTGACGCCGAAACCGAGGCTGAGGTGGAACAACGCAATGAGCTACCTGCGTCATCCGGGCTGGCTCTATCGCGTACTGATTGGCAAGGATCTCGAGCTCGTTAACGTAACGGGGAGCAACGCTGCTGACAAAATCGAGACCGGTGTCGCGGAGTACATCAACAACCAGTTCGATCGCTCCCTGACCTGGAAAGACGTCGAATGGCTGGCCGGCGAATGGGATGGTCCGTTGGTAGTTAAAGGTGTACAGACGGTCGCAGACTGCCGTAATGCCGCAAACTCGGGCGCGACGGCCGTCATGCTGTCGAACCATGGCGGTCGCCAGCTCGAGTCGACGCCGGCGCCGGTCGACTGTATCGCGAAGGTCGCGGACGCGTTGCACGACCGGCTGGAGATCATCTGCGATGGCGGTGTGCGTCGCGGCACCCATATCGTGAAAGCGCTGGCGTTGGGCGCAAACGCCTGCAGCATCGGCCGTGGCTATCTGTATCCGTTGGCGGCCGGCGGGCAGGCCGGCGTTGAGCGCGGTCTGATGCTGCTGAAGGGCGAGCTCGAGCGGACGATGGCGCTCTTGGGCTGCGACAGCATCGAAAAACTCGGCCAAGGCTATATCCAGCACCGAGTTTGACGAGCCCTCGACGGCCGCGAAATAGCGCAGTCAGGATCGAAACTCATAACGCGATCGTTTGCTTCGGACGCGATAATGAAGCCCGGATTTCTCCCAAAATTCTATGATTTACAGTAAATTGCATGGAGAACCTCGAGTTGATCAAAGGAGGTCGCGTAAATCGCGGGAAATGCGAATGAATTGCGGGTACCATTTCTTGAGCGGCGACCGATGCGGCGCGGCGTTAAAACCGTCCGATGGGCGGTCGGCACGATAAGAGGTATTTATGTCAGGCGAGAGAGTTACGGGAACCGTGAAGTGGTTCAATGACGATAAGGGATTTGGCTTCATCGAACGCGATGGCGGGCAGGATGTTTTCGTCCACCATACGGCGATACAGATGGAAGGCTTCAAAACCCTGAAGGAAGGTCAGAAGGTCACTATGGAAGTGACACAGGGACAGAAAGGGCCGCAAGCTGAGAATGTAATAGCCGAATAGCTTGTTCTTGCGGCGGCGATTCGGCCGGCAACGACCAGGGCCGAACTCATCGTTTATCGGCGATTGCGAAAGCAACGCGACGCGGCGCAACACAGACAGTGTCATCGATTTGTCGAAAGCGCATCGTCGCCAACAGGCCGCCAGCCTTTGGCGGTTATTTCGCTCGTGCGTACGATGGCCTGGATAAGACCGAAGACACAAGATCGACGGCCAACAATAACAAACAACAGAAGCCAGCCAGATGAAACTCAGGATAAAGGACAATACCGTCCGATTGCGCCTCACGCGGAGCGAGGTTGACGCGCTGCACGAGACCGGTGTGGTTGCGGCCAGGACCGGCTTTCCTGGCGGCCGCGAATTGCAGTACCGGGTGGAAAGCAGCCCGGCCAGCGTCCAACCTGCCGCGTTCTTTTCGGATAACACCGTCGCGGTACGTCTTCCGGAGTCTGCGGTACTTTCGTGGGCAACAACGGAGCGTGTGTCGTTGAAAGGCGAGCAACTGCTGGATGACGGTTCGACGCTCGATATACTCGTTGAGAAAGACTTCGCGTGCCTTACCCAAAGAGAAGGCGAGGATGAATCCGATATGTACCCGCATCCAGAAGCAGGTTCGCAGAGCTGCTGAAGATGGCCTCCCGGTACGCGACGTTCGACGCAAAGACGCTGCGTTTTCTCGAGCAGCTCGCGGCCAACAATAATCGCGAGTGGTTCAGGGAGCACAAGCATCGCTACGAGGAAGACGTTCTCGATGTCGCTCTGCGTTTCATTCAGTCGATGCAGGACCCGCTCGCTGAAATCGCGCCGCATTTTGTGGCGATGCCGACGCGCGTTGGTGGCTCGTTAATGCGGGTCTACCGCGACACGCGGTTCTCCAAAGACAAGACACCGTACAAGACCAACATCGGCATTCAGTTTCGTCACGAACAGGCGCGGGACGTTCACGCACCCGGCTATTACGTTCACATAGCGCCCGAGCAGGTTTTTGTCGGCGCAGGCATGTGGCGGCCGGACGCCGAACCATTGCGGCGCATTCGACAGCGAATTGCGGCAAGACCGGCCGAGTGGAAGCGGGTGACGAACAATCGTCAGTTCAAGCAGAAATTCGAACTCGGCGGCGAGTCGCTTACACGCCCGCCGAGGGGCTTCGACAAAGACCATGAGTGCATTGATGACATCAAGCGCAAGAGCTTCATCGCGGTCCGGGAATTCCCCGTCGAGGACTGTCTAAAGCCCCAGTTCCAGCGTTCTGTCGAATCGACCTTCAAGACTGCCGGGCCTTACATGCAGTTTATCTGCAAAGCCGTCGGCGTCAGTTTCTGAGGGTCTTCTTCAGCTCCCGCAACAGCAGTTCAGGATCAGGCCGGTCGGATATGTGCTTCGACAGCTCGGTGTACCGGATGATGCCTGCGGAATCCACGACGAGGGCTGTAGGCCAGACGGTATCGGGCCCGTACTCGTTATGGTAATCGCGCGGTACCCCCGACTTCTGAACGAGGCCCAGCTGCTCGCTGACCATCAGCGACTCGTCAAGCCAGAAATCGAACTCGACCTCAAAGAACTGGGCGACCCGCCGGGTGGTCTCCAGGGGCCTCGGGGTCAGAAACACCAGTTTCGCACCCAGGTCGACGATGTCCTTGTAATACTTGGTCAGGTTCTTTACCTGTGAACTGCAGAACGGACACCAGTTGCCCCGCACAAAGAGAATAACGGTCGGCGAGCCGTGCAGCGCCATTGAACGAACCGGGTCGCCCTGTTCATCAGTGGCTTGAAAGTCGGGCAGCGGGCGGCCCGGCTTGAGTTGTTCCGGAACGGGTCGCAGCCCGCGCTTGGCGACCCAGATCCAGGCGCCCAGCAACACCGCAATTATGACGCCAGCGACAATTATCAAACCATTCGACATGCGCGGAAGTATCGCCCCGGAACGGACATGGACACAAGGTACGATTTATGGATACTGGATCGACCGAGAGCATGAGCGCGTAAATCAGAACCATTAACGATGACGAGCAACTCCATCATCTGGTCACCGGCGACGAGCCGTGTTCACGCGTCTGCCATGTATCGCTTCATGCGACAGACCGGATTCGAGAATTACGAATCCCTCTACGACTGGTCTGTCCTCCAGGCGCCGAAATTCTGGGAGGCGCTGGCCGAATTCTGCGACATAGTCTTCGATAAGACAGCACGCCGGACGCTCGCACATCCTGATGACATCATGGCAGCAGGGTGGTTCGATGGCAGCCAGTTGAACTTTGCGGCCAATTTGCTGCGTTACGATGACGACGACGCGGCAATTATTTTTGTCGGGGAAGAAGGTACGCGACGCGAACTCAGTCACGCGGAGCTGCGCGCCGAGGTCGCAGCGGTTGCGGCTGGTCTGAAAGCAGCCGGTGTCGAGTCGGGCGATCGCGTCGCGGGTTTCCTGCCCAACTGTCCGGAAGCGGTGGTTGCCATGCTCGCGGCAACCAGTATCGGCGCGATCTGGTCGTCATGCTCGCCGGATTTTGGCGTAAACGGGGTCGTTGATCGCTTTGGCCAGATCAAGCCCAAGGTCCTTTTTGCCACTAATGGTTATCACTACAACGGCAAGGTCTGCGATACGCGGCCAACCATCGACGGCGTCGCTGCAAGGATGCCCGAGATCGAGCGGGTGGTCGTCCTGCCGTTCGTTGACAGCTTATCGACCGACGTTACGTCGGCTCGCGGCGTTGCCTGGCACGAGTTCGCTGTGAAGGGTTCGTCGCTTGCCTTTACGTCGGTCGGCTTTGATCACCCGCTGTACATCATGTTCTCGTCCGGGACGACCGGCGTTCCGAAATGTATCGTGCATGGACACGGTGGAACGCTGCTGCAGCATATGAAGGAACACGTGCTGCATACGGATATTGGTCCCGCGGATCGACTGTTCTATTTTACGACCTGCGGCTGGATGATGTGGAACTGGCTCGTCAGCGGGCTCGCCACCGGCGCCACGCTGGTGTTGTTTGACGGGGCGCCGTTCCTGAGGGACGGACGAATTCTCTGGGAGATGGCGGAAAGCGAGCGCGTAACGGTGTTTGGCACGAGCGCAAAGTACCTGTCGGCCCTGGAAAAGGAGGGCGTTCGTCCCAAAGACGCGTTCAGCTTGCCTCAATTGCGAACCGTGTTGTCGACGGGTTCGCCCCTGTCGCCCGAGAGCTTCGACTATGTCTACGACGCGATCGGTGATGACCTGCAGCTGTCGTCGATCTCGGGCGGGACGGACATACTGAGCTGCTTTGCGCTGGGTAATCCGTTGCTGCCCGTTCGGCGCGGCGAACTGCAATGCCGCGGCCTGGCGATGGCCGTGGAGATCTATGACGAAGATGGGAGGCCTGTCGTTGGTCAGCAGGGCGAGCTCGTCTGCACGAAGCCGTTTCCGTCTGCACCGGTCGGCTTCTGGAATGATGCGGACGGATCCCGCTACCGCGCTGCCTATTTCGAGCGTTACCCCGGGGTTTGGGCGCATGGCGATTTCGCAGAACTGACCGAGGATGGCGGCCTGATCATCCACGGCCGCTCCGACGCCGTGCTCAATCCCGGCGGCGTACGCATCGGTACCGCCGAGATCTACCGGCAGGTCGAAAAACTGGATGACATCGTCGAGAGTATTGCGATCGGACAAAACTGGAAGAACGATGTGCGCGTGGTGTTGTTCGTGGTCCTGCGTGCCGACGTGCAGCTTGATGACGCGCTGCGGCAGCGTATCCGCAACGTGATTCGAGAGAATACGACGCCGCGTCACGTGCCCGCGAAGATTCTCGCGGTAGCCGAGATTCCGCGCACCAAGAGCGGCAAGATCGTCGAACTCGCCGTACGATCGGTCGTCCACAGCGAGGCGGTCAAGAACACCGAGGCGCTCGCCAACCCCGAGGCGCTGGTACACTTTCGCGACCGCCCGGAATTGAGCGAAGACTGACGCCGATGTCGGATACAAAAATACTGGGTACCGAGGTGGTGCGTGGACGGGTCCTACCGGAGTGGATCGACGTCAATGACCACATGAACGTCGCCTACTACGTGCTGGCTTTCGATCAGGGTGTAGACCTGCTGTGGCAGCGCTTCGGCATCACGGACGAGTACATCAGCAACAACAACCTGTCTACGTTCGCCGTGGAATCGCATATCATCTGGGCGCGGGAAATATCAGAAGCGGAGCCGTACATTGTCACGTCACAGATCCTCGCTTTTGACGAAAAGCGCATTCATCAATTCATGCGCATGTACCATGCGGACCAACGCTACCTCGTGGCGACAGCCGAATGGATGAATCTGCATGTCGATCTTAGCGTGCGGCGGGTTGCGCCCTGGCCGGATCACATCCTCGCAGGCATCGAGGCCTTCGTAGCCGGTCAGGGTCAGCTGGGGTGGCCTGCTGAGGCCGGCAAGAAAATGACTATAGAAAAGCCGCTATTTACGGCAATGGTAGAAGAATAATGAGCGGAAAATACTTACTGGCGATCGATCAGGGGACCAGCAGCAGTCGTACCGTGATCTATACGCACGACGCAGAGGTCGTTGCGAGCGCCCAACAGGAATTCGAGCAGATTTACCCTCAGCCCGGCTGGGTCGAGCACGATCCGGAAGCCATCTGGGATTCCGTGACGAGCGTTACTCGTGGCGCCATGCAGAAGGTCAACGCCGTCGCCAGCGACATTTCGGCGATTGGCATTACAAACCAGCGCGAGACGACCGTGGTCTGGGATCGCGACACCGGCGAGTGCGTTTACAACGCCATCGTCTGGCAGGACCGGCGGACAGCCGCCTTCTGCCAGGCCCTCAAGGAAGGCGGGAACGAATCGGCCGTGACGGACAAGACCGGTCTGAAATTCGATCCTTACTTTTCGGCAACAAAAATTGCCTGGATTCTGGACAATGTCGCCGGCGCGCGCGCGCGTGCCGAGGCCGGAAAATTGGCATTTGGAACGATAGACAGCTTTCTTCTGTGGCGCCTCACGGGTGGCGAGGTGCATGCGACCGATGCCACCAATGCATCGCGCACCCTGCTCTTCAATATTCATACCCGGCAGTGGGACGACGAACTGCTTGAGCTGTTCTCGATACCGCGAGCCATGTTGCCCGAGGTTCGTGATTGTGCCGCCGATTTCGGTATCGCGAGCGATGACGCGCTGGGGGGCAACGTGCCCATATGCGGTATTGCCGGTGACCAACAGGCGGCGCTGATCGGGCAGGCCGGGTTCGACAACGGAATGACCAAGAGCACGTACGGGACGGGATGCTTCGTTATCGCGAATACGGGCAACAAGGCGCTGCGTTCACACAACCAGCTGCTGACCACCATCGCGATGCAAATCGATGGTGCCGTAACCTACGGACTTGAAGGAAGCGTATTTGTCGCGGGCTCGGCCATACAGTGGCTGCGAGACGAGTTACGCATTATCGATTCGGCGGCGGATTCGGAGGCCATCGCCAGGCGCACCGGCGTCGTTACCGACGTCTATGTGGTTCCGGCCTTCGCCGGTCTCGGTGCGCCACATTGGGATCCTGATGCCCGCGGCGCGGTACTTGGATTGACTCGCGGAAGCGGCCGCGACGAAATCGTCGCGGCAACGCTGCAGTCGGTCGCGTACCAGACGCGCGATCTCATCGACGCCATGTCCGATGACGGCATCAGGCCGAGCGTCATCCGTGTGGACGGCGGGATGGTCGCGAACGACTGGTTCCTGCAGTTCCTGGCAGATGTGCTCGGCGTTGCGGTGGAACGGCCGAAAAATATCGAATCGACGGTTCTGGGGGCCGCCTACCTTGCTGGCTACCACGCGGGCGTGGTCAAGTCTGCCAAAGACTTGACGACATTGTGGCAGCTGGACGCGCGGTTCGAACCGACGATGAGCGCGGATCAGCGCGAAGGCTTATTGCGGGGCTGGCAGGACGCGGTGAATCGTGTACGGAAGGCGAATTGACACCTTGCTAAGAACCCGACAGAAGCTCGGCAAGTACCGGATCCTCGGGCGAATTTCGTCGGGCCCGATGGCGGATGTCTATCGCGCCTACGATTCGATCCAGAAGATGAACGTCGCGCTAAAAATCCCGAAGGCCGACGATAACTCCGGGAATGAGGCAGTACTTCACGAAGTGCGGGTCGCGACCAAGCTCAAGCACCCGAATATCCTGTCCGTCCTGAATGCCAGCTATATCGACGGTCATTTCGTCATCGCGATGGAATTGGGGCTGGAGTCGCTGGCCGATCGCGTCGAGCGTCGCACGTCGATTGCGCGCGCCCTCGACCTCGCCGGGCAGGGCCTCGCCGCGCTGGCGCACGCACACGACAACCGGATCATTCACTGTGACATCAAACCGGAAAACTTCATTCTGTTCCCGGGAAACCAGCTCAAGCTTGCCGACTTCGGCTTCGCCAAAATAAGTCTCAGAACCCTAAAGGCCTCGGGCTCGGGGACGATAGACTACATCGCGCCCGAGCAGGCTATGGGGAGACCGAAGTTTCAGTCAGACGTCTTTTCCATGGGGCTCGTGCTGTACCGCCTGTTCTCGGGGAAACTGCCAGAGTGGCCGTACGAATGGCCGATGGTAGGCAACGACAAGCTCAACGCCCGACTGCGGCCGGAGCTGATACGGATTCTGCAAAAGGCCATTCAGCTGGACCCGTCCAAGCGCTATCGGGACGCGGTTCAAATGCAGGCCGATTTCATTCAATCGCAGAGCCAGGCGCGCAAACAAAAACGGCCGAAGATCCGGAATGGCAACCGCCGTGGCACATCGTGGCGACAGCTGCAATGGCGGGAATTCCAGGCCAAGTATCGCAGGGCTCTCGATACGCATCATCACTGTCGGCGCTGCGAAGGGCCGGTGTCGGAAAGCATGCAGGCCTGTCCGTGGTGCGGCTTCGACAATCCGGCGCGCGGCTGCGACTCCAAGATGCCGTCGAGCTGTCCGCGCTGCGAACGCGGTGTCAAGAATGACTGGGATTATTGCGCATGGTGCTACGGCCCTGGTTTCGTCGAGGAAACCTCGCGCCGATACCCGGACAAACGTTATTCGGCACGCTGCGCCAACAAACGTTGCGGCGGCCGACTCATGCCGTTCATGCGCTACTGTCCATGGTGTCGTACGAAAGTTCGACGACCCTGGAAGCTGAAGGGCAGCAGGCATTCATGCAAGGCCTGCAACTGGGGTATTGCAAGGGACTTCTGGAACTACTGTGCGTGGTGCCGGGAGCCTGTGCGACGCGAGTGAGCGGCAAGGGAATGGTGATGTTAAAACGCGTCGAGGACTTCCTGATACTGGATGCGCCCACGGAACCGCAGCTGGTCGAAGCGGACGTGGCCGGCGGCCATGCCGTCGCCTATTCCTGTCGTGACCCCGAAAAGGAATCCGAGAACGAAGACACGGTCGCGATTATTCCCTACGGCCCCAGCGCGGTGGTCCTGGCCGTTGCCGATGGTGCGGGCGGTCTGCCGGCCGGAAAACGTGCGTCACTCACGGCGATTACCACGCTCGCCGAGTCCTTGAATGCCGCGATGCGGGAAACGGCGCTGCTGCGAACGGCGATATTGAACGGCATCGAGGCGGCCAATAGCGCGGTCCTGGGACTCGCAAATGGTTCAGCGACGACGATGACGGTCGTCACGATCGAGGGTGTGCAGGCGCGCTCCTACCAGGTCGGCGACTCCGAGGCCATGGTAGTCGGGCAGCGGGGCGTCGTGAAGCTGCAGACGACGGCGCACTCGCCGACCGGGTTTGCGGTCGAGGCGGGCTTTCTCGATCAGCGCGATGCGCTGCATCATGAGGAACGGCACCTCGTATCGAATTTCATCGGTACCAACGACATGCGCATCGACGTCGGGGCAATGGTCGAGCTCAAGCCGCGAGATACGGTCATCGTTGCCAGCGACGGGCTGATGGACAATGTTCACGTGGACGAGGTCATCGATTGTGTACGAACGGGCCCCCTGGCGGGGGCAACGACCAAGGCCATCGATCTTGCCCGCAAGCGAATGCTGTCGTCGCGGGAAGGCCAGCCCAGCAAGCCAGACGACCTTTCGTTGATCGTGTTCAGGAAGCCTAACCGAAAGCCCGCTTAACTTTTTCAAGGGTTTAAGTGTTGATCGGGCTCGTGGCAGGTATTATCGTGATTGCTACGGAACATAACGATCGGTAGCTGTTCAAAACTTACGATTAGACAGCGAAAACCGACGAAATCGCTGCCGCTTTGCCCCGAGAGGCGTATGACAATGAACCTGACTACCGGCACCCTGTTACGAGCATCTTTTTCCAAAACCCTTGCTGTTATCGCGGCATCCGCCCTTTTCGTGGCCGGCTGCGCGTCGATGGAGATGAGTGGCGGTAGTAGCGGTGGCTCAAGTGGCGGCATCAATCTTCCCGGCGGTTCGTCCGGAGGCGGCATGCCAGGGGGCTCGTCAGGCGGCTCATCCGGTGGCTCATCCGGTGGCTCGTCAGGTGGCTCCTCGGGAGGCGGTATGCCCGGCGGTTCGTCCGGAGGCGGCATGCCCGGCGGTTCATCCGGCGATGGGATGCCAGGAGGATCTTCGGGTGGCTCATCGGGCGATTCGAGCGGCGGATCCTCGGGCGGCTCCGGCGGTGCGGGTAGCACCGGGCCGATGGACAGTGTCGAGATTCCCGGCGGTGACGGCGCGGGCACTGAGGATTGCAGTGACGGCGGCGTTGTAGGTGGCGGTATCGGCGGCGGAATGGGCTGCGACGACGGCGGCAAGGCCGGAGACGTTGGAGCGTTTCCGGGCGGTGATCCGGAGCGTGCCGATCAGCTCGGCAAGGAGCTGGACGAATCGGTCGGCGACTTCGACGAAGTCCTGATGGAAGAACAGCGCGAAATAGAAACGGTAAGCCGCAACACCGAGGGTTACGGCACCGGGTCCGGAAGGTCCGGCGGCAATATCAGCCTCGGTGAACAGGCCGCGGGCGCCCAGGGTGGTGCGAGCGGTGGCTCCAGCGGTGGTGGTGGCGGCGGTGGTGCGGCATCGCGCTCCGACCCGCTCGAGGGCATGAGCGAGAGCGATATCGAAAAGCGCACGCCGGATGATATCGCCGTAATAATGGATGATGACATTGTGGCCAAGCAGCTGCGTGAGGCGGCGCTGGCGGAAGATGATCCTGAATTGCGCGAACGCCTCTGGGAGGAGTACCGCAAGTACAAGGGAATGTAAGAGGTCAAGTAACGCGCTATGGGCAGGATTTGCATATTCGCAGTCGTGGTGTGCCTCGCGAGCACCGGTTGTTCCGTCAACGAGGTGGTCGTTGCCGAGGAAACGAAGCTGGTGGTGGCGGAGTCGCCGGTCGATGAAGCGCTTCTGCTTGATATTGGCGTCATTGAATTCGCCGCGGGAATCCCGGAAAAAAACGACCCGCAGAAGACGCGGGTCTTTGAAGACATTCGCAACGCCGAAACGAGATTCCTGGCCTACCATCTGAAAACGACGCTGCAGGAAACCGGACACTGGGGTGCGGTTCGCGTGGTTCCATCACGAAACGCATTCACCGACGTCATTATAAGCGGAGAAATTGAGCGATCGGATGGCGAGTACGTCGCACTGAATATTTCGGTCGACGACGCCGCGGGTCGGCACTGGTTCGACAAGACGTATGAGACACAGACGGGTATCACGTCCTACTCGGAGCGTCGGGATCGCCGCCGCGATCCGTATCAGAAAGTCTTCAACGATATCGCCAATGATCTGCAGGCCTACGTTGCCACGCTGCCGCCGAAGCAACTGCAGCAAACTCGCCAGGTCTCTGAACTGCAGTTCTTCGCCGATATGTCGCCGCTCGCGTTTGGCGAGCACCTGACGGTCGATGACGATGGCATCACCAAGGTGAGTCGCCTGCCGGCCGAAGGCGATCCCGCTGTCGCCCGTCTGCGCCAGATACGCGAACGTGATCGTCTGGTTGTCGACACGCTGAACGAGCATTACGCGAATTTCTACTACGGTATCGCGATTCCCTATCGCAGCTGGCGCAAGAACGCACGCCAGGAGGCGATCAACTATCGCGAAGTGAAACGATCGGCCCGGATGCAGGCACTGGTCGGGGTCGTCGTGCTGGCTGGGTCCCTGGCGATCGATACCGACAGCTCGAGCAGCCGCACGCGGCGAGTCAACCGCGGCTTGCAGAACATGGGCATTTACGAGGGCATGAATCGCGTTATCGGTGGCATCCAGCGCAGCGGCGAGGCGAGCTTGCATCTGGAAACGATCGCGGAGCTATCGGAGTCGTTCGGCGCGGAGGCGGCCCCCATGGTCGTCAACATCGAGGGGCAGGAACGTCGTCTGACCGGCACGGCGCAGGCGCAATATGAGAGCTGGCGCAAATTACTCAAAGAGATCTACGAGGCAGAGACCGGATTCAGCGAAGCCACGGACGTGGCGGCTCCGGTGCGTGAAGCTGAAACCGCGCTATAGACCAGGCAGCACAAATTCAGCACGCAATGCTTGAACTCAAGAAAGGTACCCAGTTAGCCGAGCGCTACACACTGCACCGCCTACTGGGCGGCGGCGGCGAAGCGCAGACGTGGCTGGCAAAGGACAAGCTAACCGGCGCGTCAGTCGCGCTGAAGATAGTCGGCTCGGGCGCTGCCCAGCGGCTGCGCAGCGAATGGCAAACCAATATTCGACTGATGCATGCGCACATCGTACGCGCGTTCGAATTTCACGACGATGCCGATAATGCCTTCTACAGCCAGCAATACATCGACGGCCCTGATCTCAGCGTGCTCAGCGGTAAGTCCCCCGAGGAGGTGCTGGCTCCAATCGGACTGATCGCCGACGCTTTGCGCTACGCGCATGGCAAGAACGTCGTGCATCGGGATATCAAGGCGAGCAACATATTGCTGGACCGAAATGGCGCTCCGTACCTGAGCGACTTTGGAGTTTCGTCGTCGATTGGCGAGCATGCCGACGGTGGCTCACTGATCGCGCAAAGTCCGCAGTCGCTGGCGGGCGAGGCGGCGCAGCCGGCTGACGATATCTTCGCCCTGGGCGGATTGATCTATGAACTGATCAGCGGTCGCTCGCCGTACTCATCCCGGGCTACGGCCAACGACATCGAGAATCTCAGGCCCGAACCGCTGAGCGGGCCGGATGGCTCGGCGGTGCCGGAGACCATACGGGCTTTAGTGGCCCGAATGCTGGATAAAGACGCGGCGAATCGGCCTGCGGCAGAGCAGGTCTTGACCGAATTGCGCGCTGCCGGATTTGCTCCCGGTGCGGCGAAGGTAAAAGTTGCGGCACGCGCGGCGGTTGCGGACGAGCCGGTAGAGACGGTTGCGTCGGTCCGACCCGTTCGACGCGCACCGGCGGCAGAAGCGACGACGGCTGCACAGTCCGCGCCGGGTATAAGCAGCAAGACTCTGGGACTCGCACTCGGCGTAGCGTTGATTTTGCTGCTTGGCGTCGTGTTTCTGCTGCCAAAAGCCGTTACGACAACCGAGGATTCGAAGACGTCGAGGCCACCGCCAGTGACTGAAGCGCCCGCCGCCGACGGGGAGCGTGAGCTTGACGTCATGGATGACGATGATCCATTGCTTGGCGAGGGCCGCGCCAAACGCGAGTACGCGCCCGAGACTCGAGGTATCGACGACGAAACCATCCTGTTCAATGAAAACGAAGCAGACTACAGCGGTCTGGACGAGGCAGGCCGGGCTCGATTCAACGCCGAGATGATCCTCGGTGAGCTGCTGTCGAATTTCGAGACCCTGGAACAACGCGGCGTCATGCGCTGGGCAGGCCCGCAATTCCTGCGCGCAAAAGAGTTCTATGAGAAAGGCGACAAGGCGTATCTGGAGCGCGACTACATCGCCGCGGAAAGCCATTACCTGGATTCGATCTCCGTTCTCGAACCCCTGTTTAAACAGATAGAGCCGGAATTCCAGAAGGCGTTGAGCGGAGCCCAGGCGGCTTTCGAAGCAGGGGACTGGCCGGAGGCACTGCGCTTGTACGAGCTCGCCGTAGCGATCACGGCCAACGATCCGGAAGCGCGCGCCGGGTATCAGCGCGTAAAGAACCTGGACAGTGTGCTGCGCCTTGTTGATCAGGGCCTGGATTACGAAAAGGACCTCGAGCTGGAAGCGGCTGAAGCCAGCTTCAAGCAGGCGGCAACGATCGACCCGCTCTGGGCTCCTGCTGTTGACGGTCTGGCGCGCGTACAGAGAACGCGCCTTGAGATGGAATTTGATCAGCGGATGAGCGAAGGCTTCGATGCGCTCGGCGCGGAGGACTACCTGGCGGCGAGGGCCGCCTTCCGGGTGGCAGAGCGATTGATTCCGGACTCTCCGGAGCCGGCCGACGGGCTGCTGCAGGTTGACCAGGGGTTGCGGCTGCAGAACATTCGAGTCCTCGAACAGGAAGCGGCTTCGCTGGAGCAGGATGAGCACTGGGAAGCCGCCGCTACGACCTACGAGGAGATCCTGAAAGTCGACGGCAATCTGAGCTTCGCAATCGACGGCTTGTCCAATGCGCGGGATATGAGTGCACTGCACAAACAGCTGGACGAGTACATGAGCGACCCTGACAAGCTGAGTAATCCCAGCGTGCAGCAAAAGGCGACCTTGCTGGTGGTCGATATAACGCGTATGCCGGATATCGGCCCGCGGCTGGCGGCGCAACGCGACGAGCTGTCGCGCCTCTTGAAACGTGCGGTTACTCCGATACCGGTCGCGCTCGTGTCCGACAACATGACCACCGTATCGGTGTACCGGGTTGGCAACCTGGGCAGCTTCACCAGACGGCAGCTCGAGCTCCGGCCGGGTACCTACGTGGCAGTCGGCATCCGCCCCGGCTTTCGCGACGTTAGACGCGAGTTTCGTGTCGCCCCCGAAATCGACATGCAACCGATCGTCGTCCGTTGCGAGGAGCAAATTTGAAATTCGACCGGCTCTATATCAGGGACCTGGAGGGTGAACGTCGCATCGCCGCCAGCGGGCTTCCGTTGCGCGTCGGAACGGGAAGCGACTGCACGCTTCGACTGCCGGGCCCCGGCGGCGCGCCGGTCGCGCTGCTCGATCTGCTCGACGGAGTGCCGTTCGTACAGCCGGTCGGACGGGATACGTCGCTCCTGATCAACGGGTCACCGTTGGAGGCGAGCCGGCGTCTGCAGAATGGCGACGAGCTGGAATTTTTCGGCAGCCGTATCCAGGCGGTGATCGATGACACGCGCGTCCTGCTCGACGTAAAGCTCGAGGACAGCGCCTACGTTACCAAACCGCCGGAGGTGGCCGAAGATGGGATCCTTCCGGACGATGAAGCGATCGCGCCAACCGCATTCAGTCGGGCGGCGGAGACCGCTGCGCGAATCGACGTTTCGACCCGGAGCCCGCTGAAGATGATTCTCGGCAGTGGCCTGGCCATACTGTTGTTGGCTTCTTACCTGTTGTTTAGCTCGAAATCGGTGGAATTCGAGATTGAACCGCCGGACCCGGACGGCTTCGATATCGACGGCGGCTGGTTTCGACTGCCGATCGGCGATCGCACCTTGCTGCGCAAGGGAAACTACACCGTCAACGTAGAAAAGCAGGGTTATTACGATATCGACCAGAGCTTTGTCGTTGGCGACGAGCAGTCAATGACCCTCTCCCTGCGCATGCGCAAGAAGCCGGGAGACCTGATCGTAATCGCCGAACCGCCGGTCGACGCGATTGTTACCGTCAACAACGACCAGGTCGGTCAAGCCCCTTTCGGCCCGCTGCGACTGGAGCCCGGGACACACAGTGTCCGGGTCGAGTCTAAGCGTTTCCTGCCGTTTACCGACGTGGTTCAGATGCCGGGTCTGGAGCGCGTGGAACGACTGCATGTGCAGCTCGTGCCCCGTTGGGCCAATGTCTCGGTGGTGTCGGAGCCGGCCGGTGCCGACATCTTCGCCGGCGAGGAGAAGGTCGGCGTCACGCCCGCGGTGATTGAGCTTCTCGAAGGAACTCACGACATTACCGTCGCGAAGGACGGATTCGCCGCCTGGGACGGCAACGTCGTCGCGGAGCCGAACGTGCCGCAAGCACTGCCGACGATCACGCTGCAGCCGGCCGACGCAAAGCTGCTCGTAAAGACGATCCCGCGCGGCGCCAACGTCACCGTCAACGGGCGTTATCGTGGCCAGTCGCCGTTGACGCTGTCGCTGTCGCCGGACGTGGACTATGAGATCGGCATGTCCAAGGCAGGCTACGGGGTGACCACCAGGAGCCTGCGCCTGCAGTCGGCGTCGAGTGAGTCGATTACCGTCGACCTCTCTGCGCGACTCGGTACCGTGACCGTCGCCGTGCAGCCGGCAGATGCCACCGTCTATGTCGACGGCCGATCTCGTGGCAGGGGAAAGACAACCTTGCGATTGAGCTCCGCGCCGCATCGCATCGAGGTCAAGCGGCAGGGCTACCAGCCCTGGACGCGCACGATAACCCCGCGTCCCGGCTACCCGCAGACTGTCTCCGCCCGCTTGCGATCGCTTGAAGCGATAGCGCGCGACTCGATCGCACAAACCGTTGTGTCCGCGGGAGGCCAGACGATGCGGCGCGTCGAGGGCGGGACGTTCTCGATGGGTGCATCGCGCGCGGAAGCCGGGCGTCGCGCCAACGAGGTTATCGTTCCGGTCACGATCACGCGACCTTTTCTGATTGGCATTCACGAAGTCACGAACAAGCAGTTCGCCGAGTTTCGGCCGAATCACGACTCCGGCGCCGACGTACACATTTCGCTGGCGGCCGACGACAACCCGGTAGCCAACGTCAGCTGGTCGGACGCGGTCGAGTACTGCAACTGGCTGAGCAAGCAGGAGGGCCGGACGCCTGCCTATCGGCAGGAGTTCGACAAGTGGATACCGATCTACCCGATGACCGACGGCTATCGCTTGCCGACCGAGGCCGAGTGGGTGCTGGCGATGCGCTACGCCGGCGGCAAGACGGCCTTGAAATTTCCGTGGGGAAAGAAATGGCCGCCGCCGGAGAACAGCGGCAATCTGGCTGATATCTCGGCCCGCGAGATCGTCCCGTCTATCCTGCCGGCGTATGACGACGGCTACGCGTCCAGCGCGCCGGTCGGCAAGTTCAAGGCAAACGCGCTCGGCATCTACGATAGCGCGGGTAACGTGGCCGAATGGGTCAATGACCTGTACACAGTGCCCACCCCCGGAATGACCGAACCGCTGGTCGACCCTGTCGGTCCCGAGCGCGGCGGCAGTCACGTTGTCCGCGGCTCGAGCTGGCGACACGCCGGAGTCACTGAGCTCAGGCTGAGCTATCGCGACTACAGCGACGAGCCGCGGCCGGACATCGGTTTCCGCATTGCGCGGTATGCCGATTGAGCGTGCGAGCGAAAATTTCATGAGACAATGCTGCGCTGGCGTTGTCCAAAGCTACTGATACGAATGAGGAGATCGACAGTGCGCCGTTTATTGCTGCTGTTGTTACTGGCGTTCCCGGTATGGGCTCAGGAGACCGAGCAGGCCGAGCCTGACGCGGCGGCGGAGAGTGTTGAACCGGCTGAACAGGAAGAAACGGAGGACGTCGACAGTGACGACATTTTGGATGAACTCTATTCCGAGGAAGATGAAGACGTGTTTATTCCGAGTGAAGACGTCAAATTCGGACAATCGATACCCTTTCCAACGGATATCTGATCCGCACGCAGGTTGGTAACCATGAACAAGAAAAACATCCCGGTCGAGTTCGTTTTCCAGCTATTCGCCCTGATTATCGCGATCATTATCGTGCATGCGTTCTATGTATCGGTTGTGCGCCCGAACGCCGTCGAGGTCATCGAGGAGCAAAACATGCTGGCGGCGGCTAATCCGGATTTCGTGCGCGAGCGCAGCATCTGGGTGCTGGTGAAGGACTTCGAGCAGGAGGCCTGCTTCATACTGATGTTCTGGGCGCTTGCGATCATGGGATACAAGGCCGTGAAGATCGGCAGCGAACGGCGGCTGCTGGAGGTGGATCTCGTGCCGGTCGCCGAGGGAATGCGCATACTCCCTGAAGACACGCGTGAGTTTGCGCGACAGGTGCAGGCGCTGCCGGATGATCGCCAGCAGATGCTGCTGCCGAGGGCGTTGCTCAATGCGCTGCGTCGTTTCAGTTCCACCCGCAATATTCAGGACGTTGCGACGAGCACGCACACGATCTGTGAGTCCGAGGCGGACCGCCTCGAGTCAGAACTCGCGATGATTCGCTATATTTCCTGGGCGATTCCGTCGATCGGTTTCATCGGGACCGTTCGCGGCATCGGAGAGGCGCTGGCGCAGGCGGACAAAGCGGTGCAGGGTGATATTGCCGGCGTCACCCAGAGCCTCGGCGTTGCGTTCAACTCTACGTTTATCGCGCTGCTGATCAGCATCTTTCTGATGTTCCTCGTGCATCAGCTGCAGCTCGTGCAGGAGCGACTGGTATTCGATAGCGAAGCGTATTGCGATGACAAGGTCATCCGGCACATGAAGGCGGATTGATCAGACGGGAGACCGGGCACGTTCCATGGCCACACTCGCAGCACACCTCAACGATTCCGCTATTTGCGTCACCGACAAAGGGCGAATTCTCTATCGGGAGCCCGGATTCGCGCTGCTGGAAGACGATCACCTGGCAACCGGCAACGAGGCTTACTCCAACGCCCGGCTGAAGCCGCGCCGAATTCAGAATCGCTTCTGGTCGGAGCTGGCGACGGTGCCGCTCAGCGATCCGCGTTTTCAGCACTTGAGCGCGGCCGACCTGGTGAGCCGGCAGCTTGAAGACATCTGGAAAAAGGTGGCGAAACCCGGGGATCGGCTTGCGATCGCGGTGCCGGCCTATATGGACACCGATAAGCTCGGCCTGTTACTGGGCGTTGCGATGGAACTCGATATCGCCGTCGTCGCGATGGTGGATGCAGCCGTCGCGGCGACCCGGCGCCACTACCTGCACGCCGTGCCTGTGCATATTGATCTCGGTCTGCACGCCGCCACCTTGACGAGGCTGATGCAGGAAGGGCAGGTTCAGGTCGAACGCTCGGCGGTCATCGAAGACGGCGGGTTGCTGGCGCTGTACGATCGCTGGCTCAGGGTGATCGCGGAGTGCTTCGTCAATCAGTCACGATTCGATCCGCTGCACACGGCGGAAACCGAGCAGGCAATGCAAAACAGCCTGCCCGGCTGGCTGTCCCTTGCGGCCAGCGCCGACACGGTGCCGATGGAAGTCGAGTATCGCGGCATTGCGCATCGCGCCGAACTCGAGTCGCTGGAACTGGTGGCCGCGGCGGCGCCGGTTTATCAGAGTATCGTCAGTAATCTGCGCGCGCTTTATCGGGCCGAGGATACGCCGGCGATCCAGCTTTCCGACCACGCGTCAGGCATGCCCGGGCTCGCCGACACGCTGCGAACACGCGTCGGTGGGGAGGTGTTCCTGCTCGGGCCCGGCTCAACCGCGAGAGGCCTGCTGCAACGATGTCGCGAGGAGCGCCGCAGTGGCGGCCTCACGCTCGCGCGGCATCTGCCGTGGGACCAGGCGCCCGTCGAGGTACAGCCGGCCGACGCCAGCGGCAGCGGAGGGCAACCGACGCACCTGTTGTTTGGTAACCATGCCCACTGGGTGGGCGCTGATCCGCTGGTACTCGGAACCCAACCGACTGACGGCGAGCGCTGGGTTGATTTTCAGCAGGAGATGCCGGGCGTATCGCGCCGTCACTGCGCGGTCACCCAGGAAAACGGCCAGTGCGTCGTTACCGACTACAGCCGCTACGGCACGTTTCTGAACGGCCACCGGATCGATGGATCTGCCGTCCTGCAGTCGGGCGACATTATTCGCATCGGCACCCCGGGCTTCGAGCTCAGGTTGATATCGGCAGAGGAGCGACATGGCGCGTAGACGCCGACAAACAGAGATCTTCAGCATGTCGTTTCTCGACTGCATGAGCTGCGGCTTCGGTGCCGTCATCCTGTTCTTCATGATTATCAATTCGCACGTCAATGCCACGACGGAAACGGACGTCACGCCGCTGATGGCGGAGACCAATCGTCTCGAGATCGAGGTGCTGGAGGGCCGCAAGAACCTGGCCCTGGCACGCAACACCAAGCAGAAGCTCGAGACGGAGATCGAGGATGCCGAAAGCCAGATCGCACAGATCATTGCGCTGATCCGGGAGCTGCAGGCGGAGCTCGACAAGTACGACAACGACACGCTGGCGAAGATCGAGCGTGTGGAAAAGCTGCAGTCGGACATCAAGTCGCTGGAGGAAGAAGTCAAGCGCCTGCTCGCGATCAAGAAGCAGCAGGATGCGGCCGGCGAGCAGATCCGTACTTTCAAGGGTGAAGGTGATCGCCAATACCTGACGGGCCTGAAGCTGGGTGGAGACCGTACGCTGATACTGGTGGATCGCTCCGGCAGCATGCTGAGCGACAAGCTGGTGAACGTCTTGCGGCGACGCAACCTGCCCGAGGCCGAGCAGCTTCGCTCGCGCAAATGGCGCCAGGTCGTGGCGAGCGTGGACTGGCTGACGTCGCAGTTCAAGCAGGGTAGCCAGTACCAGATCTACATGTTCAATAACGTCGCGGAGCCGGTCATCAAGGGCACCGACGGAATCTGGCTGACCGCAGAGGACGATACGCAGCTGAACGAGGCGATAAGGGTCCTGCGTCGAACCGTACCGAAGAACGGCACCAATATGCACGCCGCCTTCCGAGTCGCAAAGCAGCTGTCGCCGCGGCCGGACAACATTATCCTGCTGGTCGACGGCATGCCGACGATGGAATCGGAGACGACCAGCAAGACGGTGGTCAGCAGTGGCGAGCGCGGCAACATATTCTCCAAAGCGGTTCGCGAGCTGCCCTCGGGCGTACCCATCAATATCCTGCTGTACCCGATGGAGGGCGACCTGAACGCCCCGATTTCTTTCTGGTCCCTCGCGCTGACGAGTCGCGGCTCGTTCGTCAGCGTCAGCCGAGACTGGCCGTGAGGACGGGAGATTAACGGTGCGCCGCAAGCGAAATGTCGAAGCCTTCAGCCTGTCATTCCTTGACTGCATCTGCTGTGGTTTTGGCGCGATTATCCTGCTGCTGGTCCTGAGCAAGATCTATGAGCCCGTGGTCATCGAGGAATCAGAGACGAACCTGGAGCAACTGATTGCCCTGCTGCAGGAGGAACTGTTTCAGATTCGCGGCGAGTCGACCATTCTCGACCGCCAGCTGAAGAAAGTGAGCGAGGATGCCGCCTCGACGGAGCTGTATCTTGCCGAGCTGTCCGGCGATCTCAACAAGATTCGCGGGCAGTACGAGGCGACTAAACAGGATGAAGAGGAAACGATTGACGAGGGTGA
>CAMYMR010000019.1 GCA_947259285.1 uncultured Woeseiaceae bacterium
CGTTCAAGGTCCTCGACAGGAATTGCTTTCAGGGTACCGCGCGCGCTGGTTACCGTTGTCGCCCTGAAGATGGCGTTATAAATGGCTTCCTCGGTCGCCTCCGCCGCCGCTGCAAATAACGGCGACATTGAGGCGTTGACGAGAGACGGTGTCGTGACCGCTGCGTCACTTTCGCGAGGGCGCCGCACCCGAGGGTCTGTTGAAAACGCAATGACGTAGTCGCCGGAGCCATTACTTGCAAACGAGCCCGTGCGTGCCAGACCCATCATCGCCCGCATCGCAAGGCGATCGAGGCTGCGTGCGTTCAAGGGTGCGTCTGTCGCGACAACCATCATGATAGAGCCATCTTCCTGGTTATCGTCCTCCTCTGCCGAGCCGAGCTCGTCACTAAACGAGTAAGTGCCCAGTTCGCGACCGACCGGTGCGCCGTTAATCGTGAGGACGCCACCGTAATTGGTTTGCACGAGCACGCCGACCGTGTGACCGCCCAGGGAATTCGGCAGCACGCGCGAACTGGTGCCGATGCCACCTTTCCAACCAAACGCCTGTGTTCCGGTCCCGGCGCCGACGCTACCCTCCTCCACCGGGCCGCCGGAAGCGCCGTTCAGCGCATCGAAGACATGTTCACGCTGCACCGGGTCTGCCCACATGTTGTTCACGCGCGAATCATTCGTTTCACCGACAACCGGATTGACCGTGTGCTCGCCCATGCCCGGCTGCTCATAGACCCAGTCTTTCAAAGCATTCGCGGCGCTCCAGACACAGAGCGTGCACGTCAGGAGAATCGGCGTCTCGATTTCGCCGAATTCACGAACCTGCGTTTCGCCGATGAGCTTTCCGTAACCATTGCCGACATGAATCCAGGCAGGAATCGGGTGCGTGTAAAGATTATCCGGTCCCGGAATAATTGCCGTTACGCCGGTGCGGATATCATCGCCCTCGATGATGGTGGAATGTCCTACCCTGACGCCGTCGACGTCGGTGATGGCATTCAACGTGCCCGTGGGAAAAATCCCAACCAGAAGTCCCAGATCCCTTGCGCGTGGGCGCTCCTCTGCTGCAGCGCTCGCGATTACGCACAGGAGTAAGAGAATCGTTCCTAATGTCCGGATCATAGTCGTACCCACTATCTGTGATTTGCCAGCAGAGCATATCAGCCGAATGGCCGCTAAGACCGCGAGGTGAAATGCAATTGCGGCCCATACTAGCTGATCCTGCTTTTCCAACGTAGTTGGGCGAATCCAAGAACTTCCGAGCAAATAGCATTCTCGGAGGTGGCCTTCGAGAGGACGTTTACGAAAATAGCTAATCGCGACGCCAGATTTCGCCGCGTTTCACGTCAGCCGTATCCTCAATAATTATTTCACCGACCTTACAGGGCGCCACACCTTTCGACGCTTCACACGTTGGCAGAGTCTCGAGGCGAGATTTGTGAGCGTCCTGTGCTGATTCCGCAGCCGGCAGCTGAGTCCGCGGCGCTCGCCATGCCTGCTTGTCTTCGGCGGCCTCTGTGGCCTCCGCAAGACTCGAAAAGACTCGTTGCTGCCTTGCCGACGGTGCACAGCCCGACTTGCTCTTATCGACAATGACGGTGTCTGACGCGTCTTTCAGTGACACGAGCTGCTGCAGGGTCGACTCGCAGTCCGACTGCGTCAGGAATTGAAGTTCGAATTCACGTTCCTGACAGATCATCTTCCCCGGTGGCGCGACACATTCTGCCAGGGTCAACACGAAAATCTGTATCCATGCGGTATCCATCGCAGTACTCCAGATTGATCAACACGATTATTTTGAATTACGGGGTCGAACCAAGATTAACGATTCATGATTTCAACGAAGCGGGCCCTTACGAACCGATTACGATACATCTCGATACTGCCGTAAGTACAACGCATTATGCGAGCAAGGCCTGCGCACCAATCCAGAGACCATAGCCAGCGGTGACCAGTGTAATCAGCGCGGTACCGCCAGCGCCAATCAATCGTCCTTTGTGCGCTATGTTGTTGTGTTTGAGTCCAACCGCGTGCGCAATGCGCGCAACGATCAGCAAGTCGCCAACGACATAAAGAAACATTGGCGATCCGCCGTTCGCTTCAATGCCTCCCATCACAATAAGAATCAGCGGTACGTATTCGAGGAAATTCTGATGCACGCGGGCACGCTCTGCCAACTCCATATTGGCAGGGTCGCCAAACAACACTGAAACCCCGGCTTTACCCCGAAAGCTGCCGGCACGAAAGCTCAAAATCAACGCAAACACCGCGAAAATGCTGGCGTACGTCAAGCTGATAGGTATAGACATCATAAATCCCCTTACTCCCCTGTTATGACGTGCATTATACGTCCCGGCCGTCACTCAGCTGCAGCAGGTCCCACAGATTGCCGTATAAGTCCGAAAAAACGGCGACGATGCCATAGGACTCGGTCTTTGGCTCGCGGACGAAGCGTACGCCGCGCTCGATCATCTCATTGTAGTCGCGCCAGAAGTCGTCGGTGTTCAGAAAGAGAAATACGCGGCCCCCTGTTTGGTTGCCGACAAACGCTGCTTGCTCGGGATTTGATGCCCTTGCAAGCAACAAGGTCGCACCCTCGGAACCGGGCGGCGCAATGACTACCCAGCGTTTGTCTTGCTCGGGTTGGTAGCTGTCTTCAACCAGGCTGAAGTGAAGCGTGTTGGTGTAGAAATCGATGGCCTCATCGTAATCGCGAACGACCAGCGCCATATGTACGATCGACTGTTTCACAATCCCGTTACTCCCGTCAGGTATCGTCGCCCACAGCAGGTTACAGCAGAATCACCTCGTAATGACTGCTTCGATGATCTCGATGCATCCAAGCCAGAGCCTCGGAACCGTGGCACGAAGCGTCTCCATCTAATACTCACAAGCATTGCGCGCCCACCATTTGAATCAAGCAACCGGCTCTCGGGACCGACTGATCGAGTATCGGCATAGGAGAATTCGGCAACTACGGATTGCAAAAGCGAGATCGCTTTAATAGGTTCAGTTCGGGCCAGATAGATGTCGCTCGCACGTTACGTCAGTACAGTGACCAGGCGATATGGCTGCTGCGGTTGGCCCCGCGGCAGCGCCTCCGGCCGCCGCGAACGTGCAGGCGAACGGAGAAGGATTATGCCTGTTAACCTCACGCCAAAAGATGTTTCCGCTGAACTTGCGGAATTCAATTCAGTCCTGATTGCGTCTTGCCCCGTTTGCCCGCCGATGTGTGTTGCGATGCAGAACGACGCACCGTTCATCGAGTTTTTCAAACACGGAATAAAGACAGAGGCCTTTGAGGCCCATATTCAGTCGATACGGGATTTGCTAACGAAACGTGGTGTCCGGACCGGTGTTTTTTCCATTCACACGCCGACGCCGATGATGTGCCTCTGGACAGAAAGTCAGCGGCGACGGTTCCTGAAGCGCGCCAAAGACTATGATGCCGTGCTGGTGCTGGCCTGCGATTCCGGTACGGTTTCGGCGAGAGATGCTCTTGAGGGCACCGATTGCAGCGTTGTTCAGGCATTGCAGATGGACGGAGTTGTCAACGCGACAACTACGATCGGTTTCCCATTGGTCGTTAGCATGAAGCCGAATATGGAATCACCAGGGCCGATTTCGGGGCCACCGCCAACCGATCATGGCGAGCATACGTTTACCGAGCAAGCGGGGTAACAGATGCATCGGTGTGGCGCTATTTATCTGGCGTGTGTGGCCGAGATCCGGGCACAGGGTCGACAGCTAGCCGTGACCCACGGCGGTTTCTGCCGCGAGGATCATACGATTCGACTTTACGGCGAATTTCCGTCCGTCGATTAACCAGACTCATACCGCGATGGGAGGTTGGCTAATGAGATCAACGACAAGCGGTCCCGGCGACACATGGGGATCTCCACACGGTCATTTCGACACATTAGGGGCGCTTCGACTTGGCGTCTGGTTTGCTGCGGCAATCGGGGTCTTCGCGGCCATTATTTTTTGGCCGGCGGGTCGCCTGGACTGGGTTGCCGGCTGGCTGTACCTGGGTGTCGTCTTGCTCCACTTTGTAATCAATCTCATCTACCTCAAGCGAGTTAACCCCGACCTTATCGAAGCGCGGATGCGCATGGGAAAAGGCACCAAACACTGGGACATCGCCTGGGGAATCGTCTTTGCCCCGGTCCTGCTGTCGACTTACGTAATCGCGGGCCTCGATGCGATCCGCTTTGAGTGGTCCCCGATGTCTCCGATGCTCTGGCCCATAGGACTACTTCTGTTTGTTCCAGGTGCAGCCCTCTTATCGTGGTCAATGGGCGTCAACCCGTTTTTCGAAAAAACCGTACGGATCCAGGCGGAACGCGGTCACCATGTAATCGAAACCGGACCCTACGCAATCGTCCGTCATCCGGGATATGTTGGTTTTTTCGGCTGGTGTCTGTCCGTCCCGTTCTTGCTGGGGTCCTGGTGGTCGTTGATTCCGGCGTTTCTGTCAGTCATCGGAATCCTCCTTCGGACCGCACTCGAAGATCGAACACTGCGAAAAGAGCTAGAGGGATACGACGCCTATTCAAGACGCGTCCGCTACCGATTGATCCCCGGTGCCTGGTGACCCGATGAACGGCGAGGACCGCGCGCTCCAAAATCGGGTACGCGGATCCTCGCCTATCCGCGTGCTATACCGAACTTCCGACGAAACGACCGGATGACAGGCAGGCGCTCATTCCAGGGTGACGCGTCTGCGCGATCAGGATCAACCGGACAGACTTCCCCGGCGAATCCGGGCGGAATCTGGTCATCCAGCTCGCCGGTGCCGGCATTATCGAAGAACTCGTATCCCGGGATCAACAGATCCTCATCGACGATCGCATCGACGGTTCTCAGACCATAGCTGGACAACTCGACCGTGAATGGCTGCGGATTGACGATCCAGACATGTTGCGGCCCGGCGACAAACAGGTACTGAATCCGGCGATTCCTGGACGCAATACGGTATTTCTCGATATTGCCGCCGTACATCGAACTTCGCGATACGGAAACATCGATAACATCGTCATAGTTGGGTTCGAATCCGGGTTCGATCTCTAGCGATCGCGGATCATTGTCATCCCTGAACCAGGCGATGCTTCTATTGTTGTTTATCCGGTTTGCTTTGAGTCTCATCGCCTTAACCCGCGGCCCCTCGAAGTCCTGGTAGGGGTGGACCCGGTTTGACGGCGCATTCCTGAGGACAAGGGACAAGACTCGTTTGTCGTTGTGCTTACGTGGTCCACGCTGACTGACTTCGTCCAGAGCCGCCTGCATCTCAAGTGGCAGGTTGGTGGTTTCCTCCGCGGAATTCCAGCCGCGCTCGCCCCGCTTCACCGCCCATCGGACCGCGCCTTTCCCGATCCAATGGGCATCAGGCGTATTGATGTAGTGTGACGCGGATCGCCACACCAGTGACGAGTCTTTGTAAAACACCCGTGCATGAATGCCAGGTTTGCGGGCGCGAGCTTGATGGACCGGCAAAACGTAAGCAGGCATTACCTTGAGGCCCTCGGCATCGCGCTGATTGCACAGGAAGAAGCGCGTCCCGAACAGGTCGATCCGGTGTTTCGGCGTATACCCAATACGCAATAGCCTCTCGGGATCCGATTTCGCCTGACCGTCTGCCCGAAGTCGATAACCGGAATCGAGAAGTTCTCGGAAATGACGGGCGACCTGACGCGGTTGCGCGTCATCCGCGCTCACATTTGGAATCGTTTTGACCGGGATTGGCAAATTTCTTCGGCTCACCTGACACCTGCCTGCAAATATTGTTCTGAAGACTGCCCTGCCCGATGCCTGACTTACACAGTATCAGGGTCTGACAGGTCGGATGCGCCCTTACCTATGGGGAGCGAAGCCGCGTAGCGATCGACACCGAAGAGGCTTTCGAAATTTCTTTATATTTAAGATTAATAAAAGTTAATAAAGTAATGTTTTTCATCATATAAATGTGTTGATTCTGTATGGGCCCGTGCGTGGGCCATAATTTCTGGCATACTTTATGTTAACCGATTAACGGGCCTCACCTTCCAGTCGACAGTCCGTCAATACGGTCGAAGCCGAGGCAACCGGGGACCAGAAGAAGATATTAAGAACCGATGCGGAGATATCGGCAATGAGAGACAACCAGCGCGGATTCACACTCATCGAGCTTATGATCACGGTAGCGATCATCGGCATTCTCGCCGCAATTGCCATTCCTGCTTACCAGGATTACACGATCCGCACACAGGTTACGGACGGACTCAGTCTGGCCGGCGGTGCGAAGAATGCCATCAGTACCTTTCACGCCGACCTCGGGCGCTGGCCGTCCGACAACGACACCGCCGGGGTCGCAGCGAGTAATACTATTGTGGGACGTTACGTGGATCAGGTTCAGGTCATTGATGGTCGAATAGAAGTGCAGTATGGCAATCAGGCGCATGCCACGCTGCTGGGACAGCACCTCCAGTTGTCGCCCATGACCACCTCGGGCAGCATTGTGTGGAATTGCCGGACGGTCGGCACGGAAATCGCCAACAAATACTTACCCTCCGCCTGCCGGCAGTAATCTGTTGCTTGAATTGCGGGTCTTCTGCCCTGCATATGGGCCGGGATTGGAACACCCGTCGATGAGGTTAGAGAAGGCCCCCGCCGATTTCGGCATCTTCTTCATCATCGAAATAAATGACGTCTCCTTTGGAATGTACGTACCAGGTCAGTGACGCAATTAGCATCCAGGCCGCTCCAAAACAAACGAGAAATATTGAAAGGCCCCATAGCTGAAAGGTTGAGTCAATCCGCGCGGTCACCGGGTATTTCGGATCGTCCGGGTTATAGAGGACCGTAACCTGCTCGCCCTCGAAGAAACCCGGCGGATTACTTCCAGCATTCGAGTACAGAACGCGTCGAACGCCAGTGTGATCGGTCCATTTGACCACGGGCTTCGATGTTCCATTGCTCGAGCGCTCCATCCCAACGACAGTTCCTCGCGCTTTTACCGCGGCGGCTGCGAATTCGGAGATTCTGTCATATTGGTAGAGCCCTGCAATGACGAACAAGAATCCGGCAACCAGAAAGAACTTGATGATCACAGTTTTTTTCATGTTGGGCACAGTCTCGCAGATATTTCTGCCGTGATCCGAGAACGGACACACAATTCTCTTGAAACGAAATGGCTGTCGGCGGACCATAGGAGACGCGGCATCACCATGTTAATCTTTGGCGCTTTCGGATCCCAAGGGAAATATTCAGTGATCAATACGGACGTTGTCATCGTTGGCGCGGGGCCCTGCGGCCTGTTCCAGGTATTCGAACTCGGACTGCTTGGCCTGGAGGCCCACGTGGTCGATTCGATCCGGCAACCCGGCGGTCAGTGTACGGAGCTTTATCCCGATAAGCCGATCTACGACATACCAGGCATCCCGGTTTGCTCCGGCGAAGAGCTGACCGACAACCTGCTAAAGCAGATAGAGCCATTCGATGCCGGCATGCACCTCAATGAGGAAGTGACCGTTGTGCGGAAAGACGACGAAAATTCGTTCTACGTAGAGACCAATGCAGGCACCCGGTTTCATGCCAAGGCAGTGGTCATCGCTGGCGGAGTCGGCTCGTTCCAGCCTAGGCAGCTGCGTGTGCCGCGCGTCGACAACTTTGAGGCCGAAAACGTGCACTATCGGGTAACGAAGCCGTCGCAATTTGCCGGAAAACGGCTGGCAATCCTGGGCGGTGGCGATTCGGCGCTTGACTGGGTACTGGAATTGATCGATGTCGCCGCGCACATCACCCTCGTGCATCGCCGTGACGAGTATCGTGCAGTCCAGGCTTCCGTCGACAAGATGCGAAAGCTGGTCGCCGACGGCAAAATGGACGTCATCGAAAGCGCCAGGCTTGCGTCAGTAGACATGATCGACGACTCGATCAACTCGATGACATTTCAGCCAAAGGACGGAGACCCTGTTGATGTGGCCGTCGACGACGTATTGGTGTTTTACGGCCTGGCGCCAAAGCTCGGCCCGATTGCAGAATGGGGCCTCGACATTAACCGCAAAACCATCAATGTGGACACAGAGAAGTTTGAAACGTCCGTGCCCGGCATCTATGCCGTTGGCGACATCAATTTTTACCCCGGTAAGAAGAAGCTGATCCTCTGCGGTTTCCACGAGGCTGCATTGGCAGCTTTCGCGATCAAGCAACAGATCGAGCCGGACAAGAAGGTCCGCCTGCAGTACACGACGACAAGCCCGCTGATGCACGAGCGACTGGGTGTACCGGACTAAGAGTACGGGATCTCGGGACGGTCGCCATGCTGTCCTGCAGGCCGCAAAATCTAGGTATTTTTCCGCATTGCTGACCGACGCTATTGGCGCAATTTATAGGCAACAGGTGGAGCCTTTTGGAGCGGGTGAATACGATGACGGAATTTGACCTGAACAGAGACACAGTGCGGTCAATAATCGACATGGCCCACGAATTTCATGCAAGAGATGATGTGACGTTCGAAGAGGAGCCCGAAGTTGCCGATGAATACTGGTCCAGCCAGGTGACATCGGATTTTGCCGGGGATCCCTATTACCAGGAGCTGAAATCAACGATCAACGATCTCGAGCCGGACCAGCAGATTTCGTTAGTCGCGTTGACCTGGCTCGGACGAGGCGACTTTTCGTTCGAGGAATGGTCCGACGCACTGCAGAGCGCCGAGGAAAGCTGGAATGACCATACGGCCGACTATCTGATCGGCACCTCCCTGCTCGCCGACTATCTCGCCGAGGGACTGCAACAATTTGAAACGGCGGATGTGGAATAACGGCCGTCTGCGATAAGGGTATGCGTCTTAGCGTGAGGCTGGTCCGCATTCGGATTCCCGGCCACGAATCACGCGTTCACCTTTCATCCGCCCCTTGGTCTCCGTAACAACGGTATTTTGCCCTTCCTTATGGTCATCGTCGTAATAATAAACGACGACCCAATCGTCCGTGCGGCCGAGTTCATGCGCTCGGGCCGTGTTTGAGAACAGCGCCGTAAAATGCCATTTGCCGCGGTTGGTATGAAGAATCGGCAGCCACGCTCGCCCTTCCGGATTGAATCGCTTCGGCGCAATCTTCGGCAATTTCCCGGCCGCTGCCTGTTCCCGGTACCTTTGATCGACATCGAGCAACATATCGACAGGTGGAAGCTCTGGGGCCGCCTGACGACGCACAGTCGCCCGGCCGAGCATTGCCGCGAGGCCCGCACGAATCGCTGCCGCCCGTCGTTCGCCGATTCCTGAGACCGCGTCCAGACGGCCATCGTGCGCCGCGACCTCGAGCGCCTCGAGCGTATCCACATGCAATTCCTCGTGAATCGTATGTGCCAGCTTCGGCCCTACTCCTGGCACGGTCCGAAACAGGGTCTCCGGGGTCGCGTCCCCGCGAAGACGATCCAGCTGCCCAAGCCGCCCCGTCCTGGCGATTTCGTCAATCGATGCGGCAAGGCCCCGGCCAATCGCAGGAAGCTCGGTAAGACCGGTAACGCCGCGCTCGAGCAGAATATCGCGAGTATCTGTCGGCAGCGACTCGAGCGTCTGTGCGGCGCGTATATATGCATTGATACGAAAGGGATTCGCGGCCTGCTCCCGCAGTACCTCGGCGCACTGGCGAAAAATATCGGCTACCTGGATATTGAACGAAGTACTCATTGCCGCTGTGAGCCTCGATTGCCTCCATCAAGAATCGTCGGGCGACGCCGCGTCATCAGGCGTATCGACCAGCAGGATCCGGCATTTCAGTCGGGCTATCTCGGCGTAGATCGGCCGCCGCTTCAGGACCGCCGACGCAATCAGTACGTCGGATTCGCTGGTGACAAATTCACCGATCTTCGGCGCCTCGTGTTCCCCGAGCACGGTAAACGAGAATTCAATGCTTGCCTCGGTTGCTAGCTCCTTGAGCCGATGCTCGGCTTCTGCTACCGCCTCCTTATCGATCTGTTCCGCGCGTACCTGGGTGAAATCCCGTGTACCGCCGCCAAATCGTGATACCTCCCGCGTGAACGGTAAACTGGCGGCTCGCCGCCACCGGTCATCCGTAACATATACGGTGACCAGCTCGACTGGCGAATCCGCAATATGCTGTAGCGCGGCATGCCAGAGATCCTGAAGCGAGCTGGTCTCCCAGAGCGCCAACATGACGCGACGTACGTCAGTCCTGTCGCTTGTCACCGCCGCCTCCCTCGGCAAATCGCTGCCGCTTGCTTGCATACTGCACCAGTTTGTCCTCGACCAGCCGATTCACCGTATCCACCGGGAACTGACCGTCATCGCTGCGGTTGCCAGCCGGTTTTCCGGTGAGTACCTCGACGGCTTCGTCGGCATAGCGGACCGCGTAGACGGTAAATAACTTGTTTGCAACCGCGTCGACGACCTCCTCGTTCAGCATCAGGTGCTTGACGTTGTCCTCTGGAATAACCACTGCGTGCGAGCCATCAAGTCCCCGCTCTTTGCAGACTTCGTAAAAGCCTTCGATCTTCTCATTGATGCCGCCCACCGCCTGCACGCGACCGAGCTGATTGACCGAGCCGGTCACGGCGAAATTTTGCCGGATCGGCACGCCGGATATCGACGACAACAGTGCGCTGAGTTCCGCGACCGACGCGCTGTCGCCTTCAACGCCGCCGTAGGATTGCTCAAACACGATACTGCCATGTAACGACAGCGGAATGTCCGGTGCGTATCGCGCGGCGAGCGCAGCTGACAGAATCAGCACACCCTTGGAATGTATGGCGCCGCCGAGTTTCACCTCGCGCTCGATGTCGATGACATCACCCTTGCCCACACGGGTGGTTGCCGTAATCCTGACAGGATGTCCGAAGCGGGCCTCGCCGAGATCGACTACGGACAGACCGTTGACCTGCCCGACGCAGTCGCCCGCCGTATCGATCAGCAGCGTGTCCCTCTTGATCGCATCGACAATCTTGTTCTGCACACGGTTCTGTCGGTAATTTCGCTGCCGAATAGCCTCGTTAACGTCGGCGGCCTCGACCCGCTCCGACTCGCGTTGCCGGGCCCAGTGGTCTGCCTGTATCAACAGATCGTCGAGCGAACGCATATGCATCGAGAGGCGCTCGCTATCCTCTGCGCGTCTGGCTCGCTGCTCTATAATCTTCTCGATTGCCGAGGTATCGAACGGCAGCAAATCGCGTTGCTTAATCCGCTCGCTAACAACTCGCGCGTAGGCATCGACGTTGTCCGTCGAGCGCTCGATATCATCATCAAGGTCGGCGGCAACTTTGAACAGATCGCCGAATTCCCGATCGTAGGCGCTCAGCAAATAATAGAGCCATCGTTCCCCGATCAGCACTATCTTGATATCGAGTGGGATGGGTTCGGGTTTGAGCATTGTCGTGCTCGCAAAGCCCAGCGTCTCCGCCGGCGACTCGATACGCACCTGTTTGGTGAACAGCGCCTGCTTCAGCGCCTCCCAAACGAATGGCCGTCCCAGCACGCGATGTATATCGAGTACCAGGTAACCCCCGTTTGCCTGCATCAGGGCCCCGGAACGGACCAGTCGGAAATCGGTCAACAGCGCGCCCATCTCGGCGCGGTGCTCGACTTTTCCGATCAGGTTTGGGTAGCTGGGGTTCGGCTCGTAAACGATCGGCGCCGCCGCGTCCGACTCGCTACTCACGATGAGGTTAACCTCATAGGACGCAAAAATAGCCGACGAGTGGTTGGCGAGAAATGGCAGCGTGGGGCTGTCCTTCTGTCGGAATTCCTGCGCGTTGTCGATAATGTCCTGCTGCACTTCTTCGAGATAAGCAAGCACCGATGGGAGATCCTCGTAGGTCTTCTTCAGGTCATCGTGCAGCACGCTGACCGCATGCGATGTAACCTCCCGGTCGAGGGACCGAACGCGTTCGCGGTGCCGCTTGCGGATCTTCGGGACGGTTTCTATTCGCGTCTGAAGTTCCTCACTCAGGCGCTTGATCGACCCTTTAATGGCTTTGCGTTCTTCTTCCGGCAGCTCATCAAACTCCTTGTCGTCGACGACCTTGCCGTCGATCAACGGAGCCAGCACGTAACCGGTAGGTGTCTGGAGTACCCCGATATTCTCGCGCGCCGCTTGCTCATGCAGGGTGCGCCATAGCTCGTCGAGTTCTTTTTGTGTCTCTGCTTCCAGCGCCTTCAACTGATTGCCGTAATCGTCATTTTCGAAGGCGGCTGGAATGGCAAGCCGGATCTCGGCAATCAGCGCCTGCATCGCTGCCTTGAACTCGGTGCCTCTTCCTGCCGGAAGACTTAAGGCCCGCGGCCTTTCGGCATTGGAGAAATTGTTGACGTAGCACCAGTCATCGGGCGCGCCCTTTTCTCGTGCGCGCTCTTTCGCCAGTTCGCTGACAAGGCCGTGACGATGGCTGCCGAGCGGGCCTAACACAAAGACATTGTAGCCTTCGCTGTCGACCTCTATACCGAAGCGGATAGCGTCAATGGCCCGATCCTGGCCCAGGTAGGTTTCGGCGATGGTGTTTTTTTCCGTAGACGCCTCATCGAACGACAGCGACTGGCAAACCCTACGAAGCTTGCCCACAGCGACCGGCGGAATGTGGCTTCGTTCCGGATGATTGGGCACGGTATGCCTCCCAAAGTGTTACCGGGGCTCCTATCAAACCACATTCCAATATCGAGACGGCACTAGGGGTAACCCGAATTACGCAGATCATGTACATGTGGTTTACTTGCTAATGATTGATGGCTATGCCTAACGATCCGCCACTTAGCCGCTGCTGCAAGCCGCACGCTCAAGTATTTCGCCAATCGATTCGCTCAGAAGCTTCCTCTTCTGGGTCGCGGCCGGGTTTATCGCTTTTTCGCAACGTACCTCAATCGGCGAGCTTTTTCTTGTAGACTCAGGCGCTCGTCAGGACCTGAACTGCAGACAATGCGTAAAGACGGACTCAGCCAGAAAGCCTACGTTCCGATCGAAGAGGGAGATCGCTACGATCCCTTCGTTGAGGCGACGGAATCGCCGGCCGAATTCACGCTCAAGTCTGTCGGTCTGGGAATATTGTTCGGCATCATCTTTGGTGCGGCCAACGCTTACCTGGGGCTGCGCGCAGGGCTGACCATCAGCACATCGATCCCGGTCGCCGTAATGACCGTCGCAGTGTTCCGGGCGCTGTCTACCCTCGGCGTTCGCGGTACGATTCTGGAAACCAATATCTCGCAGACGACGGGGTCTGCTTCGAGTTCATTGGCAAGCGGCGTCATCTTTACTTTGCCCGCGTTATTCATGTGGGGAATGCCACCGGAGCTGTTGCAGATGACCCTGTTGGCGATGTGTGGCGGGCTGCTCGGTATTCTCTTTATGATCCCGTTACGGCGATTCCTGATCGAAAGAGAGCACGGCAAGCTGCCGTACCCGGAAGGAACCGCCTGCGCCGAAGTGCTCGTTGCAAACGAGATCGGTGGTGGTCGTGCGCGGTTCGTATTCTATGGACTGGCCGGCGGGGCATTCTTTAAGTTCCTCACATCGTGGCTGCGCATTATCCCGGGCGACCTGCACATCAAGGTCCCGTTTCTGAAGAAAGGCGAGTTGGGAATGGACCTCTCGGCCGCGCTCTTCGGCGTCGGGTACATCCTAGGCCCGCGAATCGCGGCCGTCATGGTTGGCGGCGGACTCCTGTCGTGGCTGGTGATCATTCCAGCGATTGCCTATTGGGGCGAGACACGGACGGCACCTGTTTTCCCGGAAACGGTCAATCTGATACCGGACATGTCGCCTCGCCAGATCTGGACGCGCTACGTTCGCTACATCGGTGCGGGCGCGGTTGCGACAGCGGGAATCGTGACCCTCATCCGCAGCATTCCCGTGATGATCAGCAGCTTCCGCATCGGCGCATCCCAGCTCAGTGAACGCGTTAGTGGCAACCAGGTGAGCGCATCGCGCACGCAGAATGACCTGCCGCTGCGTTTTGTCGGTGTCGGCGTTACCGCCATTGCGCTCGTCCTGATCCTGGTGCCCCAGGTATTCGGTTCCGTCGGTGGGATCGGCATTCGCGCGGTTGCCGCCCTGTGCGTTACCGTATTCGCGTTCTTTTTCGTCACCGTGGCGTCCCGAATCGTGGGCCTTGTTGGGGTCACCAGCAATCCGACCAGCGGCATGACGATTGCCGCGCTGCTCGGCACGGCCTCGATCTTCCTGGTCTTTGGCTGGACGGACGCAATGGGAAAAGCCGCCGCGCTTACAGTCGGTTGCGTAGTCGCGATAGCGGCGTCCATCTCGGGCGATACATCACAGGACTTGAAGACCGGCTTTCTGCTTGGTGCAACGCCTCGTCGGCAGCAAACCGCCGAACTTATCGGCGTTCTCACTTCGGCGACGTTCGTCTGCCTTACCGTCCTCGCGCTTGGCAAAGGCTTCGGCTTCGGTAGCACAGAACTGCCGGCCCCGCAGGCGACGCTGATGAAGCTGGTCATCGACGGCGTGCTCGATCAGAATCTCCCGTGGTCACTCGTCGCCATTGGCGCCGGCATCGCGTTGGCCTGCGAGATCGCACGCATTCCGTCCCTGCCCTTTGCAGTCGGTGTCTATCTGCCGGTATCCACCATGACGCCAATTTTCGTCGGTGGCCTGGTCCGCCTGTGGATGGAACGCAACGCGAAAGACGAAGCTACGGCGGCAGACCGCCGGGAACGAGGGGTCTTGCTGGGCAGCGGTTTCGTCGGTGGAGAGGGACTGCTCGGCGTCGGCATCGCCCTCGTCGCTGTTGCGAAGAGCCGTCGGCCGGATGGCATTGGTACCGAGTGGCTCGGCGCTGAGATCACCGCTATGCTGGTTGGCGCCGCAGCCTTTGCGGTATTCATCGCGTGGTTCTTCCGTTCGGTGCGCGGCCGTGCCGATTGATTGTTCTTGCTGCGTAGTCGCGAATGTCAGAGCGACGTGCAGGGCCCCGGAGCTTGTAGCCTGGTATCTGAAGCGCTGAATCACTCGTGCGTGTGTTCGAGGATTTTCTCGTAGTCCGCGGTGTCAACGTCGGCACACTCGACTTGCATGTCAGCAGGACGGCTATCCCGCATCCGCCTGTAGAGCAGCCCGTGCGCCGTCTGCGCCATCGTATCGGCGATAATGCCGTTGTCGCTGTCGCAGTTTCTGGCCATGACCATTAGTCGATCAAACGTCGTCATGAAGTTCTTCGTGTGGCGACGTCGTATTTCCGTTTTGTAGAACAAAGCCTCGTAGCCGCCGAATTTCTCGGGATCCAGCAGCAGGAATTCTCGCGCAAATACCTGGTCGTCGCGCCGCGCCAACATGTGCCACAGTTCCTCTATTCGTTCTCTCGGAACAAGCTGCCCTTCAGAGGCACCCATCGACGAGATGTAAAGCATGCCGGTGATGCCGCCCAACTGGCTTCTTACATTTTCGGCAATCTTGAAAAAGGTCTCCTGCCGCGCGTTCATTTCCGTCGCTGCAATTGCCTGCGTCTGCTTTTCTGACTGAATCGACGTCTGACGCAGCACCTCGGTATTATCGGCAAGCTCCCTTTGCTGGATGAACAGCCCGATGACCAGCCAGAGGAATGCCAGCGGTGCGAACCCGCCTTCGAGGAAGCTACCGAGGTCATCCAACGGTATACGGTAGATCGTTTCGTAACTCAGTCCACTGGCGCGCATGTAGACAACGCCAGCCGCGAGCCACAGCACGGTAACGATGATGCCGAAGAAAATGCGCCAGTCGATCTGGCGCAGATGATCGATAGCTTTGGCAAACATATCGGGGCCCTCGGTGCCGAAATAGGGTCAGTTTACCTCGAAACCCCGATTCCCGATTACAGGGCCGGGTCCCTGCAGTCGCCATCGCTGCTGACTGCCCCACTCGCTTCTTGTGAGGCTTGCCGCTTCACCTCACCTTGCCAGGCCATCACCTGCGTCCGACGAGCCGGGATGCAACCGTCTGTCGCTAAAGGCCTCAGCGAAAGCACGACGCTCTCGGTACCGGCGTCCAGCACCTCAAAGTCCGCTACGGGCTGCGTGGTCGCGTAGCCGAGAAACCGGTAGCGTTTGTTCGTGACCTGGAACCCCACATTCACGTACGAATACGTCGTCCCGCGTTCAAAAAGTAAGGTGTTAACCAGCACGTAAGATCCGTCTGCCAGCGTCTTTACAAAGTGGTCCGGCGGTCCTACATGAAGGTACTCCATGGGCCGCGGCGAAATCGCGTCCATGTCGGGCTGCACCGAAAAACCGCTCGGTAGCGCCGCCAACATGGCGTCCAGATAGTTTCCTTCGTAGTGTCTCGACAGAAGCGCGCCCAGATCGGCCTCGCTATCCCCGGATTCATCGTCGCCGGCACCGACCGATGACGGCGGCATCATCACATCCGAATCATCCGTCGCAGCTGGAGGGCTTTCAGAACCGTCAGCCGGACGACTGGCAGGATGAGACGGCGTGCAGACGAATCCGGCCGACTCTAGTCGCGCAATCAGGGAGAGCGCTTTTGGTTCGCAGTAGTCCGGGTTGTTCTTTGCCTGCCAGAGAATCTCCGAGGCGCCTTCTTTCGTGTAAACAACCCAGCAGGAAAGCTCCCCTTCCCGACGTTGGCCGCCCGGCACGTAAAGTTCGATCGCCCGGTCATGTCCGTGGCTCAAGCACTGCCAGGCCCGCTCCGGGCCTTCGTCAGCATGGCCGTCGCCAATCGCCAACATAATGAGCGTCGCGAGCACTGCAACAATGGTTTTCTCGGTCACGTTCGTCTTCATCGTCGCCTGATACTACCGCATAAGTATCGGTTGCAGTTTAGCTCAGTCGACCGTGTTGTTCCTGGACCGACCAACATCGACGTGGCAGGCTCGCAACGTCACGATTAGCGCAGGTAGCAATGTCATATTGACCAGGAGCGCGATCAACATCGCCGTACCCGTCAGCAGGCCAAAGTAGATGGTCGGCCGAAACTGTGACAGCGCCAGGATCGAGAAGCCCAGCATGATGGTAACGCTGGTGTAGTACATCGCCCGACCGATCGTGCGATGGCACCGGTGAACTGCCGGCCAGTAGTCGCCATCGCGACCGAACTCGTGCCGGAATCGATGGATATAATGGATCGTGTCGTCGACTGCGATACCGACTGTAATTGCCGCAATGGTAATGGTCATCACGTCCAGCGGTATACCTGTCCAGCCAATTAGTCCCAAAATGACAACCGCGGAAAAGACGTTTGGAATAATCGCGGTTATGGCCAGCCGCACAGTGCGAAAAAGCACTATGAACATTCCGAAAATGGCGAGGAATACAGCGAAAAGCGTCAATACCTGTGAACGAAAGAGGCTCTGAAGCATGTTGTTGTAGAGTACCAACATGCCGTTGAGGTGAATCTGTTCATCTGCCAGCTCAAACTTTTCGACGAGATCCCTGCGAACTCTCTGGATCAGTTCATTCCGCCGCAGCGATTTGTCCGACTCAAAAACCCGCACGCTAAACCGAATCTGATCACCGTCTGCCGATAGGTATGGAGCAATGAGTGCGTCCTTGAGGTCGTCTGGCATCCGCTTGTAAATGACCGACAAGAGAACGTTGTCGCTCAGCACCTTCTCGTCCAGTTCACTGAGCAGTCTCGCCGCCGTTGCAACTGAGATAATCTTTCCCGTCTCCGGCAGCGAGTCGAGATAGTCATGTATCGCCGCGACCTGGCCGAGCCTTGGATGATTGAACCAAAAGCTTGTCGACGTTATGCCACCCTCAGCGGCCGCATCGTCGGTGAACAAGTCTTCGAATTCCTCTTCGACTTGAAAGCCGAGTTCATCGGAAGAAGACTCCTCCTGTGGTGCGTCAATGATGACGTCGAGCGGCGTGGTTCCACCCAGGGTTCGATCGATTAACACCATGCCCTGATAAATCTCCGTTGACTTCTTGTAGTAATCGATAAAGCGGTTTTCAATCGTGAGCTGGGTAATCCCGATGATGCCTACCACAGCAAGGGCTGCCGAGATGGCCAGTGTCTGCACAGTTTTGCCGTCGATCAGCCGTGCGAAAGACGACGTAATCATGGCGGTAATATCGAGCAGTTCGCGCGGTCGGCCGGGTCGTAACAGCATCAAGCCGGCAGGAAACAGCGTGAATGAAAAGACGAATCCTATGCCTATCCCGATCACCATCATCCAGCCGAAATCGATTACCGGGCGAATGCCGCTGACAAGGAGCGATCCAAATGCGACCATGGTCGTGAGCGCTGTATACAGACAAGGCACAATGATTCGCTTGATCGACTCCCGAACAAGCGTTATCTGGTCCGCATCGGGCGACTGCAAATGGGTCTCCCGGTAGCGCACGATGATGTGGAGTGTCAACGCCAGGCACAAAATCAACAGTAGCGATACGAAATTCGACGACACCACCGTTACTCGCCAGTCCGTCATGCCCAGAAAGCCCAGCATCACTACGCAGGTTGCCAGGCAATTCAGCAGCGCAAGAATCGCCCACCTGGGTTTTCTGAATGCAATCAGTAATATGAGAATCAGGAATGAAATGACGGCGAGGCCAAACACCACCAGGTCGTGTCGGATGAATTCGATTGAGTCCGCGACAATCATCGGCACGCCGCCAAGATGCAGGGTCGCCACATCCCGGTATCTGTCCAGCACGCCTCTAACCGACGCCAAGGTGCGCTCTTCCCTGGCGAGCAGTGCGCGTTTTGCGTCGTCAAATCGTGCGCTCGCGTCAAGCAAGGCTGCCGTCTCTTCGCTTGTGAGCGATCCGTAGTAGGCTTTCTCGCGCAGCCGATCACGTTGTTCCCGCAGCCTGACGTACTCCTCATCCTGACTAAGGTTGATCTGCAGCGCCGTAATCCGGGCATCGGCACTGATAAGCAGATCGCGATAGAGCGCACTATTGAGGAGTTCCTCGCGAGCCAGCTGCCGGTCTGTCTGCGCGTTCTCCAGGCTTCTAATGCCCTCAGCGAGGCGTCGCAGATCAATCGGTGGGCTTTTGATCAGCGGGACGTCGAGAATACTGACAACGGTGTCGACGCCTTCGATCGACTGAAGATCCGATCGCAGATCACGAAGATGCCGGAGTACGGGATCGCTGAACAGCGCACCCCTGGGCTCGAAAGTCACGACCAGGTAGTCATCGGAGCCGTAGCGCGCTCTGACGGCCCGGTAATAGTTCAGGTCTTCATCACGCTCCAGCGTCAGTGAATCGGCCGTTGCATCCAGGCGGAAATCGCGCGCGTTCCAGCCAAAAAACGCGACGAGTATCGCGCTGAGCGTCAGCACGACTATCGGATGCCGCAATATGAGCCGCTCATGCAGCGTGCTAAACCGATCGGTTATGCTAAACGCCACCTTGCATACGCTCCTGTCTAAGCAACCTGGCTCAAAAGCAATTCATTCTTGGGGTCGGCGTTTGTCGAGGTCAATTCGGGCTACTACCTAGCGATACGTGATCGCAGGGAATACGACGTACGCCGCAGCAGGTGCAAACTCCTTTCTATGACGTTATCCAGCAAGAAGATCGCGGCGATCGGGTTTCGCGAACAGATTCGGCGCAGCAATGAACTGCACGTCGAATACCTGGACGATCCGCAGCTGCTGGAAAGTTACGATCGATTCGCGACCTGGCAACTGCAGTATTTACTGCCGTTCTTCAACGATCTTTACGCGCAACAAGGTTATGCGGCAGCCATCGATTTCACCATGAGCGACCTCGCCGGTGTCGGTATCAGCAGACGCGACCACGATCTTGAACGAGTAGCGCCCGTAATTACGACAATGCTGCCGACCCGCGCCCTGGAGACATTGGCGAGTGCCGCGGAGATGAACGCCCGTGTTCTGAAGGTCAATATCGCGATCTGCCGCTGCCTGCTTGTGAACAATGCGCTACCCGACGTGATAACCGAACGCGCCTATTGCGCTGCCTGTCGTGAGGCCAGTTCGCTCGAAGAATGCGTTGAACTCGTGCATTTGGTCGCCGGACTCGGCCACACGCTGAAGTCCCTGGTCAGGGTTCCCATGATCGGCATGCTGCTGCGCACCATGAGAGGCCCCGCTCATGCCGCGGGATTTGGCGCATTACAGGAGTTCCTGGAAAAGGGCTATTCGACATTCAGGGAAATCCCGGACATCGACCACTTTCTTGGAGAAATAGAGGGCCGGATGATCAGCGTTTTCGAGAGGATCTATACATTGCCCATGCACCGGCTTTAATAACGACGTTTGCTCCCAGGCGAACCGCTAACCAACGTCGATGCTGCGTCGCTATAGATTCCTGTCGCGAAATCTGATTCGGAGGAGAAACGCGCCCAGCGCGATGACAATAAAGCCGAGAATGATAAAAACGGTCGCCTGGCCTTGCAGAAAGAATTCGCCGAGAAAGACGACACCGATCACGTATGGCAACTCGGTAAGTGCCAGAGCCACCACGTAGAAAGAGAAGCGATAGCGCAGGATGCCCAGTACATAACCGGGTATTTCTGACGGCACGGCCGCCTGAAACAGCAACACGTGGATAAACCGCGTGCGCTGGCTCAGCTGACTCTGCCAGCCGGCAATTTTCTCTTCCCCTATGATCATGGCCGCAACTCCACGGCCGAGGAAACGCCCTACGCAAAACGACGCTACGCCACCGAGCAGCCACCCGAGCCAGAGCAAAATCGCGGTTACGCCCTTGCCCCAGGCAAGGACGGCGACCGGTGCAAAGACAGCGCTGGAAAAAAAGGCGGCCATGGCCGAAAGCATTGCGAGCAAGACGAAGACGACCATACCGAGACGCGGGCTCAGTGCCACGACCCCTTCGGCCCAGACGAACAGTGCGTCGGCCTTGTCGTGCAGGGTATCGGAAGCAGCTACGAGACCGACGACAAGAATCAGCACTCCGACAATGACGACATGTCGTTGTAGCTTCCGTTGTGCCGAATTCTGACTCATTGCATTAGATTGTCGGCAAACCGACTAATCTTTCCGAAGTATCGGCGTAGCGACTTATGGACTCAGCTCAATTTCAGCCAGCAGCTCTGCGTCTCGAAAGGTGCCGTGCAACGCGTCATCGTAAATGTATTCGATAGTACAGTCACCCACCTCGATCGTTTCCCCGGCCGAGAGCAAGTGTTCTTTAACCGGATAACCGTCGACAGTCGTGCCATTGGTGCTACCGAGATCGATGATTGTGGCGCCTTTTGGTCCGTAACTGATCAGCGCATGGTGACGACTCACAATCCTGCTGTCGACGACGATATCGCAGAGCCGGCTGCGCCCGATCAGGATATTGCCGCGTCGCAGCGCTATTTCACGAACTTCATGGCCTTTCAACTGAACAATCAACCGTCCGGGTCGCGCCGAAACCTCGGTGATGCTGAGCGTTTCCGTTTCGTCCTCTCCGTAATCCTGTACGGTCAACTCGCGCTGCAGTTCGTACGCACGCTTGACCAATCCTTTGCTGATCAGACTGGCGCCCTCCTCCGCAGCCTGCCGGCGACACTGGCGGTAAAGCTCACTGACTGCATCCGGAACACCGGCGCAGAGCTCATGGATCAACGGGATCGCGTGATAGTCGAATGCCGCGTCGACGCTTCCAACACCCTCCGCGTCCACCCTGCGCCGCAGGTATTCCCGGGTTTCCGGCAGCGTAAACGGTAAGAGCGAGATGCGTTTGCCGGCAAATCCCGCGACGGACTTAAGCGGCCGTTGCGTCAAAAGGTCCTTCAGGCCTGACTGCCCGGAAAGTAGCACCGTCAGCCCGAACGAACCTTCACCCTCGGCTTCCACCAGCTCGCGGATCTTGTCGAGCACCCACCAGTCGCAGTCTTCGGCTTCCTCGACGCAGATTATCGTGCGATGCCGATGCGCCTTTTGAAAAGACAGGAACATCGAAAAGATGCTGTCGAGGTCCGCCAGTTTCATATCTTTGGGCTGCAATCCCACGCCGGCAATGATCTTTCCCATAAACTCCGTGGCGTTCACGCAGGGCACCGGAATTCGCACCACGGCCACACTGGGATCCAGGCGTGACAGGAACTTGCGAACGACAAACCGCGATGCTGACCGGCCTTCTCCGACCAGTATCGTCAACGGGCGACGCTCATTGAATGCTATGTCCAAGCGATCCAGTGCATTCCGGTGGCACTGCGTGAGAAACACCGATGAGCGAGTTTCGCCAGCACCCAGATCAGGCAGCGTCGTGAAATGCTGTGGATTACGCATTGCTGTGGCCCCTACGGCCTCTTCGAATCGGAGGCTCTTATTCAGGATCTTGTTATCGGCTTGAGTCTAGGCCAGTTGACATAACCTGTAAAGGTTGCGGTCAGGTTATAGCGGTAAGCTGTTGAAAGTCATATGTTATCAATACAATGATCTGATCGACTTGAGTATCAGATCGGTATCCACCGTGCCATCGGTCACAACGCACACGGTTCTCTCAAGTTCGTCAGCGGCGAGCGGATCGGCGACGTCCAGCTGGAAATTCAGGATCTCTGTATCCGCTTCAGAGGCGTCCCTACCTTCTGTCTCTCGCTGCCGCAGACGCTGCTCAAGCACACTCCGACCGGCCTTCGTATCGACGAAGACGGTGGCAACGCCGTTCCGTCTGGCCATCCTAGCGAGAATCTGCCGATCATCCTTGCGTAAGAACGACGCATCGACAATTACGTTGAATCCGGCGTCGAGCAGTTCTTCGGCGGTCTCGATCAGCTTTTCGTAGACGAGAGTGCTTGTCCGATCCGCGTAGATGCCCTCGCCCGGTTCCGACTGGCTGCTGGCCGTTTCATCAAGATCGAACAGGCGTTTGCGCTCGATATCGGAGCGGACTCGAATCCCCGGGAGCAGCGTCATCAAGCGAGAGGACAACCACGTCTTGCCGGAGCCGGAATACCCGTGCATCGCAATCAGCCCCGGTCGTGCTGCATCGATCCAGCGAACGGCGACGGCAAGATTGTGTTTGACCTGTTCGATGTCGTGCCGGCGTTCCTCGACTTCCGAACGCTCCGTGCTGCGAAGCGCTGCAACCTTGGCGAGAATCATGCAGTGGTAGACGAAGTACAGGCCAAACACCCGCATTCCGTTGTAGTCGCCGGTCATTTCGAGGTACCGATTCAGAAACGCGTAGCCCAGGTCCTGTCGCGCACCGGCAACCAGGTCCATGACCAGGAAAGCGACATCGCTAAGAACGTCAATATTGCGAAGATCTGCGCTGAATTCCACGCAGTCGAACGCAACAATGCCCTCTGGCAGTCGCACCAGGTTCGTAAGATGCAGGTCTCCGTGGCACTCTCGCACGAATCCTTTCATACGACGTTCCACCAATACAGGCTTGAGTTCACGCAGCTGAGCCGCCGTCCATTCCTGCACACGCGTTAGCAGGTCCATATCGATCGCCTGTTCCACGGGTGCAAAATTTTCCAGCATCGGCACCGTCACCTTCCTGACCGACTCCCGCGCATCTGCATACCCGATAACCCTGGCATTGGCGTGATAAGCGGCGACAGTCTCGGCGAGCTGAATCAGGTCGTCAAAGTGCAGCAGCCCAGCAGCAAGCTGTTTATCCAGCTGGGCACTTTGAGAGAATTGCGTCATCTTGACCGCGTATTCGATGGGCTCTCCATCGCCGTCTACAAACGGATGATCGTAGCTGCCGCCTATGGGTACGACTGACAGATACAGCGAGGGCGCCCATTGCCGGTTGAGGCGCAGCTCCTCCTCACAGTAATGCCGCCGACGCTTGAGGGTACTGAAATCAAGAAACCCGAAATCCACAGCTTTCTTGATCTTGTAAGCGAACTGACCGGTCAAAACGACCCAGGATATATGTGTCTCGATAACGTCGATTGATGACACCGGATGCGAATACGGCCGGCTCTTGAGCAGGGCCTCGATAAGCCGCGACTGTTGTTGTGCAGTGTCTGTATTGTCATGTCCCATGCGGCAGGTCCGTGACAATTTGCTCGATGGCCACATAGCCGGCCTCAATCGCCTCCGCCGCACGGTGGAAATCCATCAGGTGGAAATCGTCGAGCCGTGGCGCCACCTCGAGGTCGGGTGGATCGCTGTTCATTCGACTGCGAGAGATGTGGTTTTGCATGATATTGATTGTCGTGTACATCACCTCAATCATGCCCGGCTGGCTGGGCTGCCGATCAGCCCGAATTGAGCTCACGAAGTTATCGAGCAGACCCGACCATCGCGCAATCAATTCGGTACTATCGTCGGTGGACAGGCTATCGGTTGCTTCGGACGCCCTTTCAGGCATCGCGCGACGCGCCTGGCTTCGCGCCACCGGCAGGCTAAGATTGACCGCAATGACGTAGTCGGCGCCCAAAGCGCGACAGAGCGAGACGGGCACCGGGTTCAGAACGCCGCCGTCGATAAGCCAGCGGCCCTCATGAGCGGTTGGCGTGAATAAGCCGGGCAAACCGCTGGAAGCACGTACGGCGTTGAGTATGGATCCCTTCTGGATCCAGACCTCTTTTCCAGCGTAAAGGTCGACTGCAACCGCGCCAAATTGCCGCGCCAGCGTTTCAATCCCGCGGTCCTCGAGCTGGTCGCCTACGGCGCGCATCAAGCGATTTCCACGCATTACGCCACCCCCGGTAAACGTTGCATCGAGCAGGCGCCATACGTCTATCTTGGTGAGCGAGCGTACCCAGACCTCGAGCGCGTCGAGCTGATCACTGGCGTAAGCTGCCGCGACCAGTGATCCGGTCGACGAGCCGGTGGCTACGACCGGCTCAATACCTCGCTCGAGTAACGCACGGAGCACACCGATATGCGCCCAACCACGGGCCGATCCGCTGCCAAGCGCCAGTCCTATTTTCATCGCCTGTCGTCGATTGTCCGTCGCTATTACCTCTCGGGCACACCGGCGGTCGGTGGCCAGGTTACGCTGAATGCGCCTCGCATATCGCCAAGCGCATACCCGAGGGCAAGGTCGTGTGGATAATCCGCTTCGAGGCGTCCCTGCACTTCGTCAGCAACAGCAGCACCGTGGCAGGCAAGACACACGCCGCCGGTTGGAATAGCCCGAAGGTACCGAGCCGAGCCATCCTTGCCGACGTCAAAGTATTCGAGGGGCGCATCAGCTCGTGCTTCGAAGTCCCGCAGCGCGCCCGATTGCCACGGTTCCGGCGCATTTGCCGGATTGCGGTAACGAAGGCTGGTGCGGCTGACCTTCGCTCCGCTCGTGCGCGACAACTCCGACGCAATTTGTGGCGCCCGGTCTTTGCACACGGTAATCGCATGCGTGGGACCGCCGTCGGCCAGCGCGCCTTTCAATTCAATCTGCAGGCTTTCTCCAAACGACTCGACGAGTGTCCGACTTTGCTCGAGCCGCGCATCATCGGCCCGAACGGAGATACAACCTGCAACAGCCAGAGCTACGGCGACAAAAAAAGGAAATCTAGGTACTGCAAGTCTCATGTTGGTCTCCACCGGCTGCCGATACGATGCCCGTCGCCACCAAAGCCCCGTGCAACTGATTCCAGCGTTGCTCGAGTGTGCCCGTGTAACCGATCGAAACACGAACCAGTCCAGGCGAAATTCCGGCAACCCGCTGGTCTTCGTCGCTCATTTCGCTGGAGGTGCTCGCGCCGGAGCAGGACATCAGCGTGTCAAAATAGCCGAGGCTGACCGCGAGGTAACCGAAGCGTTGCTCGTTTTGCAGATGCGACATCAGCTCGTTCGCCGTGTCGGCGTCACCGGCGTCGAGCGTCAGGACACCGCCGTAGCCGTACTTGCTCGAACGCAACGCGTTGAATAGATCGTGATCCGGGTGTCGCGTCAGACCGGGATACGTCACCTCGAGGCCCAAATCATCCAGCCGCTTCGCCAGTTCGAGAGCACGGTTACCGTGCGCCGCCATTCGCAGCGGCAAATGCGGGATTCGGAGACTGACGCTCGACGCAATATGTGGGTCCATCGTGGGCCCCAGCAGCATCAGCGGCCCGGAATGCAGGTCCATGAGTTCGCCAATGAATGCCTCTTGGCCACAGATAGCGCCCGCAATGATATCCGAGGCTCCGCTGATAAATTTCGTAATGCTGTGTACGACAATATCGGCGCCGAGCCCCGACGGGCGGAGAATGAGCGGGCTGAACGTGTTGTCGATCAGCAGGCGGGCCCCGTGCCCGTGAGCGATCTCGGCGAGCCGTGGAATATTCGCAAGTCGCAAGGTCGGGTTGGAGACGCTCTCCGCAAAAAGCAGTTTCGTCCCGGCGGTTAACGCCCCGGAAACTGCGTCGAGGTCTGTGATGTCGACGAAAGTCGTCTTGATCCTCGTCTTGGCTGGAAGAAACTCGTGCAACAGCGCATACGTGCCGCCGTAAACGGTATTTGATGCCACAATCTCATCGCCGGCATCGCATACTCCCAGAATTGCGCCGGCAATTGCGGCCATGCCGCTCGCCGTGCAATAAGCCGCCTCGGTGCCCTCCAGCGCCGCCATTTGGCGGCCCAGATTATAGACCGTCGGGTTGAAATGCCGTCCATACAGGTAACAACCCTTGTCCGGCCCTCTTCGCCCCGCGAACAGTTCTGGCATGGTCTCAGGATCGATTACGGTAAACGTAGAACTCGCCTCGATGGACATGTTGACGCCACCGTGCTCACCGAATTCATGGCGCAGGTGCGCCAGGTCCTCGATCGGATTCCGCTTGTTCATTGTCTCTCTTTCAATACCAGTACGTTACCTGCAAGTACCAGCGCTGTGCCGAGCAGAATGCTGAAATTCAGGCTCAGGCCTTCGAAAAGAATCGAGAGTATCAGCGCCACCACCGGAAACATGACCGCCGCGTAGCCGGATCTATGCGCGCCAATTCTCCCGAGCAATGTCAGGTAGGCGCCAAACGCCACAACTGACCCAAATACTGCCAAATACACCAGCGAAGCGATGTACGTAAAAGTCGCGTCGAAGTTGAACGGATGACCCTGGATGACAGCGATGGCAGCCGTCAGCAGCGCGCCGTAAAACATACCCCAGGCGTTTGCCTGCATGACGGGTAGCGAGCGCTTCTGCGCCAGCTGTGACACCATATTGCCGCACGACGACGCACAGGCCCCCAGAAACGCCAAAGCGGACCCGTACAGGACGCCGTTGGTCAAGGTCACTCCGCCGATCTGCGGGGCAAACAGTACGATCAGACCCGAAATGCCAAGCATCGCGCCAGCCAGAACTGGCAATCCGGCGCGGGTCCGAAAAATCAACCGCGAAAGAAGAATGTTTATCCAGACTATGGTCGAGAATAAGATCGCCGCCAGTGCCGAGCTTATGTGCACCTGCGCGCGGTAGGCAAGAACGTAGTTAAGGCAAAAAAGGAAGAAGCCGAGCAGCGCAAACCATAAGTGATATTTCACATTAAATATCAGCTTTAATTTACGGATTTTACAGTAAAAAAATAGAACAGCAGAGGCGAGAAGATAACGATAAACGATCGAAACCTCGGGCTCGACGACGCCAAGCTGGAACTCGATTGCAAGCCACGTCGAGCCCCAGATAAGGACCGTAATTGCATAGAGAGCCGTATTGCTGAATAGCCGTTTATCGCTCACTAAAGACAGCGACGATCGAATTCGTGCAGCAGTCGCGCTTCGTCGGATGCCGCCTCAAAGAAACTCCCCAGGTACGCCGAAGCGTGTTGGAGATCCACGTCGGTCGTGTCCTCGAGCGCAGTGATGACCCCATCGATCTCGGTCCGGCGGCCGTTCACGGCCCGTAATGCATTCGAAACGCTATTACCTGCCATGCAGTAGCCGCGATACCGACGGACGGTAACCTTACGTATTCGAAGACTCGGATCCGGCTTCGCATAGCCCGCATTGACGATGCCGGACCGGTCGAAATCGTAGGGCACATAGAAATGTCGGCCACTAACGTCGACGAGGACGCCGTTATGGCAGCACAGTTCGCTACCAATTGCCCTCACGAGGGACCAGTCGGTATTCCCGATCAGGTACTGAAAGACGAAGGCCAGGCCGGCCTGCATCTCGTCAAGATAGTTCTTGGTCACGCGACGTGTCTTCAGCACCGAGCCATCGTGACGCTCGGCCAGCGCCTTTTTTGATTCGATGAGGAAAGCATAGCGGCGCACGGCTTCGCGGTCGGGTTTGTCGCTGTCGACATACTGAACTCGCAGCAGACGTACCCGAAAACTCACGTCGGACAGGACATTGAAGATCCGATAGGCAGCATATTCCTCCAGCACATTTTGCTCATAACGTGCAGATTTCTTGCAGTGAGTGACAAGCTTCAGGCGTCGCTGCCCCTCAAACGGCGTTGCGGCGCTGTCGCTCGCCGAGAAGTCGAGCCGCAGTGGCGGAAACTTGCATGAAACT